>PDON01000030.1:0-45015 GCA_002742935.1 Candidatus Cloacimonadota bacterium
TTATAGTTTGTTTTTTATAGTTTGTTTTTTATAGTTTGTTTTTTATAGTTTGTTTTTTATAGTTTGTTTTTTATAGTTTGTTTTTTATAGTTTGTTTTTGCCCCAATTTTGACATTTTATTTTGTGAAATATTATTATGATATACTGTTTTTGCTTTTTGTTCTTCAACATATTATAAATATTGCATAAATAGTTATGTTGATCTCAAGTTTTATTATAATAATTCATAATATCATTAGCATGGTATTTGATTTTTGAGGATATTATATATAAAATCATTTGTAAAGATATAAATATGCTAATATATTCAGATCTTGTTTAACTGTTTTTTAATAAAGTTGTTATAAAGAGAGCTTATTAAAAAATATGATTTGTAAGTTGGGGGATAGATTGAGAGAAAAGTTTTATATTGAGACTTATGGTTGTCAAATGAATGTATATGATAGTGATCTTGTTGAAAAAATTTTAGTTGATGCGGGTTATAATAAAACCAATAATATTGAAGATGCAGATTTTCTATTTGTTAATACCTGTGCTGTTAGAGAGAATGCTACAGATAGGGTTGTTAATAAGCTAAGTCAACATAGAAAATATAAAAAATATGGTAAAATGAAGCTTATAGGAATACTTGGATGTATGCCTCAGCATGATGGCGAAGGTATTAAGGAAAGGGTTCCTTTTGTGGATATAATGGCAGGACCTGATTCATATAAAAAACTTCCTTCTCTTATATTATCAGCTTTAGATGAAAAATCTTATATGGAAGATCTTTTGCTTGATAAAACGGAGAACTATGAAAATCTTTTTCCTTCAAAACAGAGTGGAACAAATAGTTTTATAGCAATAATGAGGGGTTGTAACAATTTCTGTACCTATTGTGTTGTGCCTTATACCAGAGGAAGAGAGAGATCAAGAGATGTAAAATCTATTATAGCTGAGGTTAAACAAAATGTTAAGAATGGAATAACAGAGTTTACCCTCTTAGGTCAAAATGTTAACTCTTACAATTGTGAAGGCATGAATTTTCCAAAGCTTTTGGAGAAGGTTGCCAAAGTAGATGGTGTTAAAAGGTTGAGGTTTGCTACATCTCATCCAAAAGATTTTAGTGATGAGCTTATTGATGTAATGGCAAAATATGACAATATATGTAACAATTTTCATATCCCTTTCCAGAGTGGCAATAATAAGATTTTAAAAGAAATGAATAGAGGATACACTATAGAGGATTATCTAAAAAAAGTTGATAAGCTAAAAACTTCTATACCTGATATATCTTTAACAACAGATATAATTGTTGGTTTTCCGGGGGAAACAGAGGAGGAGTTTAATGATACTCTAAATATTGTTAAAAAAGTAAAGTTTGACAATTCATTTATATTTATCTATTCAGAGAGAAAAAATACAAAAGCTTCCAAAATTTTTGATGATAATATTAGTAGAGATATAAAGGTTGAGAGGTTAAAAAAGTTAAGTGATCTTCAAAGAGAGGTTGGTTTAGAGATGCTCTCTTCAGACATTGGAAAGGTAAAAGAGGTTCTTGTTGAGAGTGTTAGTAAAAAAAGGGAGTCTCAACTAAAGGGGAGAACCGAGCAGAATAGAATTGTTATCTTTGATAGAAGAGATGGTATAAATGTTGGAGATTATGTTAGAGTAAAGATTACTAAGGCCGGTGGTGTTACTCTTTTTGGAGATCTTTTAGATTAGGTTTTTGTTTATTAAAATAATTTTAAATGTATAGAGGTAGATTTTGAGCGATAGAATTATAAGAGGTGTTACAGAAGATGGTTTTGTAAGGTTTTATGGTTTGGATTTTAAAGATCTTATGATAAAAGCACAGGAGATTCATAATCTTTCCACAACAAATTCCGTAATCTTTGGTAGATTGTTGGGGGCAGGACTTATAATGGGTTCCGATCTTAAATCTGATAAGGATCTGATTACCATAAGAGTAAATAGTGATGGTATTGCAAATGGAACCATAGTAACTGCTAACGGTAGGGGAGAAATTAAGGGGTTTGTGCCAAAACCAAAAGTAGAACTTCCTTTAAAAGATGGTGTTATTGATGTTAAATCAGGTGTTGGAGAAGGGACTCTTACAATAATAAAAGATCTTGGTTTAAAAAATCCTTACAATGGCACAGTTGAGCTGCTTTACGGAGAGATAGCTGCGGATATTACCCACTACTATACACAGTCGGAACAGATACCTACTGCAATGGGACTTGGTGTCTTAGTTTTTCCAAATGGAGAGATTAAGCAAGCAGGAGGATTTATGATTCAGCTTCTTCCGGGAGCAGATGAATCTATTATAAAAAAGATAGAAGATAATCTAATGAGATTTCCAAATCTTACAGATATGTTAGATATAGGACATTCTATTGAGGATCTTATAAAAACCTATATACTAAAGGGTATGAATCCTACTATTAAAAACAGCTCTTCTGTTGAATATAAATGTGATTGTTCTAGAGAGAGGTTTTCCAGAGTTTTGGCAACTCTAGGCAAATTTGAGCTTGAGGAAGCTATTGAAGATCAGGGTGAGATTGAGGTTAATTGCCATTTCTGTAACAGTAGGTATAAGTATGATAAGGCTTTTGTGAAAAGTATAATTGATAATATGTAGGATCTACTGGAAAGCTTATATTTTAGGTGCTATTTATGAAGAAAAAAGTTTTAGTTGGTATGAGTGGGGGAGTGGACAGCTCTGTTGCCGCTTACCTTTTAAAAAAAGAGGGGTATGAGGTTATTGGAGTTACCATGGATCTGTGGAGTTTTAAAGATTATGGGGGAGGAGAGAGTAAAGAATCTGCTCCTTTTGAAGATGCTCGTGCTGTTGCAGAACAATTGAATATCCCTCACTATTTAGTTGATTTTAAAGAGAGGTTTAAACACTATGTTGTAAACAACTTTAAAGAGGAGTATATGAAAGGTAGAACTCCCAACCCTTGTGTTGTTTGCAATACAAAGATAAAGTGGAAAGATCTCTATGATAAAGCTTTAGAGCTTGGTTGTGATTATATCTCTACCGGTCATTATGCCAAAATAGCTTATGATGAAAAAACAGGTTTCTATAATCTTCTTCGTGGTGATGATCATAGAAAAGATCAGAGCTATTTTTTATATGGCGTAACCCAAGAATCTCTATCTAAAACTCTTTTTCCTCTTCAAGGTGTTGAAAAGAGTGAAGTGAGAAAGATTGCTGAAAAAATAGGTCTCAAAACTGCAGAAAAGAAAGAAAGTCAGGAGATATGTTTTATCCCTGATAATGATTATAAGCGTTTTCTTAATGAGAATATAAAAGATTTTAAAAATCTTATAAAGCCGGGAAAAATGGTTGATAATGAGGGTAAGGATATAAATAGGAAGCATGATGGATACCCTTTTTATACCGTAGGTCAAAGAAAAGGTTTAGGAGGAGGATTTCCTCTTCCAATGTATGTTAAAGAGATTGACTCTAAAAAAAATATAGTGAAAATATCAACAAAAGAACATCTTTATAAAAATAGGGTAAAAGTTTCTAAACTTAGTTGGATTGGAGAGATTCCCAGAGAGGGTGAAGAATATAGTGCAAAGATAAGGTTTAACACCGAAGATAAACCTTGTAGATTAGAGTTTATTGATGATGATAATCTAATAATAGTTTTTGAAAATGATGTTTATGCTGTAGCTCCGGGTCAGAGTGCCGTAATATATAAGGGTAATATTGTTATGGGTGGAGGAGTTATTGATAGTTAGTATCTTGTTAGATAAATATAAAATATAGCTTATTTGTTAAGCTGTTTATTGGTTTCGGAATGGAAGATTTTAAAATATATCTATCAGAAATTTTGCTCTCTCTTAGTTTTTTAGTATCTATTTTGGAGTTTTAATATATGGGAAATAAGATTGTAGAACTTAAATTTAAGGTGGGAGCTGATGATAATCTTTTGAGAAAAAAGATTAGGCAGAAACTTAAGCTTTCAAACTTTTCCTACAAGATCATAAAAAAAAGTATGGATGCCAGAGTTAAATCCGATATTTTTTGGAACTATAGAGTTGTCGTAACCAGTTCAAAAATAAAGGGTGAAGAGTATAAGGAAAGGAAAACTTTAAAGATTCCTAAAATAGGTAAAAAAAGATCTGTTACAATAGTAGGTTTTGGTCCTGCAGGTTACTTTTGTGGCTATGTTTTAGCTAAATCAGGTTTTGAAGTAACAGTTTTGGAACAGGGTAAAAAAGTTGAGGATAGGTGTAAGGATATTGCCCGTTTCGAGATAACTAGAGAGCTTGATGAGAAATCAAACTATAGTTTTGGTGAGGGTGGAGCAGGTACTTTTTCAGATGGTAAGCTTACCTCTAGAACAAAATCTATCAATCTTGAAAGAGATTTTATATATAAAACATATATTTTGGCAGGTGCTCCAGATGAGATTTTGTATATGACCCATCCACATTTGGGTACGGATAACTTAAAGGTTATTGTAAAGAATCTTAGAGAAATGTTTATAAAAGAGGGTGGCAATATACTCTTTAGTCAAAAAGTTGTAGATATAAAGCTAAAAAATACACATATAGATAAAGTTATTACAGATAGAGGCTTTTTTTCAAGTGATTATTACATCTTTGCCACGGGACATTCAAGCAGTGATACATACAATATGTTGATTGATAGAAATATCCCTTTTAGGATTAAACCTTTTGCCATTGGTATGAGGGTAGAACATTACAGAGAAACAATAAATATAGCTCAGTGGGGCGTTCCAAATCTTGAAGGATTTAAGGCTGCCGAATACAGACTATCCCATAAAAATATGGATAGTAGTAGTACTTATTCGTTTTGCATGTGCCCCGGAGGTAAAATTGTCCCCGTAACACCTTTCAAGAATAAAAATATTGTTAATGGTATGAGTAATTTTGGTAGAAATTCCAGTTTCTCCAATGCTGCAATAGTTACGAACATTGATATCAGAAAGAGTGGAGAAAAAGTAAATGATCCAAAATTTGCTCTTAATTGGCTTTCTGATTTGGAAGATAAATTTTTTGATTATACAAAAGGTTTTGATGTTCCTGCAATAAGAGTGAGTGATTTTCTTCAAGATAGAGAGAGTTCTAAGTTTGATGAAACTAGTTTCCCCTTTGGATTGAGATCATTTTTGCCATCAAATCTTTTCCCTGAGTTTATAGTAAAGAATCTTAAAGAGGGTTTGCTTGCTTTCAATAGTAAGCTTGATGGATTTGATAGTGGTACCTTAATTGGTCTTGAATCCAAAACATCATCTCCAATACAGGTTTTGAGAGATAAAAATCTTTTTGTAGAGGGTGTTGAGAATATGCTATACTGTGGAGAGGGTAGTGGCTACTCCGGAGGTATTATCAGTTCAGCTGCAGATGGAATAAAGGCTGCATTTTCACTTATAAATAAAAACTTATAGTATCTATACAGATTTATCTGTTTTTAGAGCTTTATATGACATATGCTAAAAATCATAATTGTTTTATTAAAAAAAACTCTTGTTATAAGCTATTGAAATCTTATATTTATTATTAACGAATTGCAAGGATTTTGTCCAATGAAGAAAAATAGAATTTTAGTAGTAGATGATGAAGTTGATATTTTGGATCTTTTAAAAGAGTATCTGGAGATGTTTGAACAGGAAGTAACTACAACTAATGATCCTTATGAAGCTTTAGAGATTATCAAAGAAAGGTTAAATACTGACAGCTCTATAGATGTTGTATTTACGGATCAGAATATGCCCGGTATGGAAGGTACTGAACTAAGTGTTAAAATTGGTGATATAAGTAAAGATATAAAAGTTGCTCTTCTTTCGGGTATAAAAGAAGATGAAAGAGATATTTGTGGTAAAAATATCATTAAAGCTATAGAAAAACCTTTTACAATAGATGACTTTAAAGAGGTTCTGTCATAATGAAGATTTTTGGCGTAATACCTTCCAGATATGGGTCAACAAGGTTTCCGGGTAAGCCTCTGGCAAAAATTTTGGGAAAACCAATGATACAATGGGTTTATGAGGCTTGTTTAAAATCAAAATTACTTACAAAAGTTATTGTTGCTACCGATCATTTAGATATTTACAACTGTGTAAAAGATTTTGGTGGAGATGTTGTTATGACTCCTAATAACATTAAAACAGGTACTGACAGATGTTTGGAGGCTGTTAAGAATGAAGAGTGCGATTTTGTAGTTAATATACAAGGTGATGAGCCTCTTATATCAGCTTCAATAATTGATTCTACTATCCAGAAACTTATAAATAGTAGAGATGGAGTATGTTCAACCCCTATTACTCCCATATACGATAAAAATGAACTTTTAAACGAAAACACAGTTAAGGTTCTTTTTGATAAAAATGATAATGCCCTATATTTTTCAAGATCACCCATACCTTTTTTGAGAAACGACACTAAAGAATCTCTATATTACAAACATATAGGTCTTTATGTATATAATTTAAAGTTTCTTAAACAGTTTGTTGAAATGGAACAAACCAAGCTTGAGATTGTAGAAAGTCTTGAGCAGTTGCGGATTTTAGAGAATGGATATAGGATTAAAGTTGTAATCACAGATTATAATCCCATAGGTGTCGATACTCCTGAAGATATTGAGATTGTAGAAAAAGTTTTAAATGGATAATTTATCCATAAATTAGAGATGAAAGAGAAAGATGAGCATTTTAGATAAAATAGACAACCCGCAGGATATAAAAGAACTGTCTTTTACTCAACTTAGGGAATTGGCAAAAGATATTAGAGAGTATATTTTAGAATCCATACAGGTTACAGGTGGTCATTTGGGATCTAGTTTGGGTACTGTAGAGCTTTCATTGGCACTACACTATGTTTTTGATACTCCTAAAGATAAGTTTGTGTGGGATGTTGGTCATCAGGCTTATACTCATAAAATTTTAACCGGTAGAAGAGAGAAGTTTAAGACTAATAGAACTTACAAAGGTATATCCGGATTTGTTAAACCGTCAGAGTCTGAACATGACGCTTTTGGTGTGGGTCACGCTTCAACATCAATATCAGCAGGTTTAGGTTTCGTGGTAGCCAGAGATATTAAGGGTGAGGATAATCATGTTATTTCAATAATTGGAGATGGATCTATTACCGGAGGTTTAGCTTTTGAGGGATTAAACAATGCCGGAGCTCTTCAAAAAAAGTTTTTGGTTATTCTAAACGATAATGAGATGTCCATATCAAAAAATGTTGGAGCAATATCAAGATATCTTTCATCAATATATACAGATTCTACGTTTAATAAGATAAAAGATGAAGCTTGGGATTTTACTAAGAAAATAAAGTTTGGTGATACAATACGAAAAGCTGTTTCAAAAGGGACAAAAAGTGTTAAAGCACTAATTACCTCGGGTCAATTATTTGAAAATTTTGGGTTTAATTATATAGGTCCTGTTGATGGACATAATGTTGAATCTTTAAGCAATATTCTAAAGAATATAAGAGACAATGTAAAAGGTCCTGTTTTTTTACATGTTATTACTAAAAAGGGTAAGGGGTTTAAGCCTGCTGAAGAGGATATTATCCAAAAACTTCACGGTGTAGGACCCGGAGCTATATATCCTAAAAAAATAGAGCCTACAGGAAAGCAAACTCCTAAATATCAGGATATTTTTGGAGATTCTCTATGTCGTTTGGCTAAAGATAATAGTAAGCTCATTGGTATAACCGCTGCCATGAAAGATGGTACGGGTCTAAATAAATTTGCTGATAAATTTCCCGAAAGATTCTACGATGTAGGTATTGCTGAAGGTCATGCCGTAACTTTTGCCGCAGCTCTTTCTTTGGCAGGATTTAAACCTGTTGTAGCTATATATTCAACATTTATACAGCGTGCCATTGATAATATTATCCATGATTGTGCAATCCAGGATCTTGATATGATTTTCGCTTTGGATAGAGCCGGTCTTGTGGGTGAAGATGGTCCTACTCATCATGGTGTATTTGATCTGACTTTCCTTAGAATGGTACCAAATATTACCATTATGGCTCCTTCTGATGAAGATCAACTTTCAGATATGCTTTACACTGCTTCAAAAAATAGAGGACTTTTTGCTATTAGATATCCTAGAGGAAAAGGTAGAGGTGTTGATCTAAAAGCTAAGCCCCAAGAGATTGAAATTGGAACCGGTATAGAACTAATTAAAGGTGAAAAGGTAGCTGTTTTGGCCGTTGGTAAAATGGTTGATAATTGCTATAAAGCTATAAAAGATAATAACTTAGGTATATCTTTATATGATATGAGATTTATAAAACCTCTAGATGAAAAATTATTGCACTCTGTATTTAACGAATATGATCAAATTATTACAGTTGAAGAGAATTGTTTGGCAGGAGGTTTTGGCTCTTCTGTTCTTGAGTTTAGTTCTGATAATCTGTATAAAAATAGAGTTACAAGGATTGGTATTCCTGATAGGTTTATTACCCATGGTAACGTAGATCTTCTATTTAAGGAGGTTGGTATTGATCAAGATGGTTTGTATAGAAAGTTTAATGAGGTTATTCAAAAATTAAAGGAGGGAAACTAAAATGAAAAAAGTAGATTTGGATTGGAGCAAACTATCCTTCTCTTATATCAAAACTGATAAGAGATACATAAGCAGGTATAAGGATGGTAAGTGGGATGAAGGTAAACTTGTTGATGACAACAAAGTTACTATTAGTGAATCTTCTACAGTTCTTCATTATGGTCAAAGTACTTTTGAGGGTTTGAAAGCTTTTGAAACTAAGGATGGTAAAATCAGATTGTTTAGACCTGATCAAAATGCTGAGAGAATGAAGAGAAGTTGTGAAAGAATTATGATGCCTGTTTTCCCTGTTGAAAGATTTATTGAAGCCTGTAAACAGGTTATAGAAGCAAACAGACATTGGGTACCACCTTACGGTACAGGAGCTTCTCTTTACTTGAGACCTTTCCTTTTTGGTGTTGGAGATAATTTAGGTGTTAAGCCTGCTCCTGAATTTATATTTTCTATTTTTGTTTGCCCTGTAGGACCATACTTTAAGGGTGGAATGAATCCTGTAAACTTTATTGTTTCAGATTATGATAGAGCAGCTCCTAACGGAACGGGTGCTGCTAAGGTTGGTGGAAACTATGCAGGTAGTTTATTGCCACATGAATATGCTGTTAAAGAAGGATTTGCTGATTGTATCTATCTTGATCCTGCAACTCATACTAAGATTGAAGAGGTTGGAGCTGCTAACTTCTTTGGTATAACCAAAGATAATAAATTTGTTACTCCTATATCAAACTCTATTCTTCCTAGTGTTACTAAATATTCTTTGTTACACATTGCAAAGGAGTATTTAAATATGGAAGCCGAAGAGAGAGATGTATTTGTTGACAAACTTGATGAGTTTGCTGAAGCCGGAGCTTGTGGAACCGCTGCTGTAATATCTCCTATTGGTGCTATTAAGAATGGTGAAAAGGTTTTCAAATTTTACGATAATGGTCAAAGTGTAGGTCCTGTTACTAAAAAACTTTATGATACATTAACAGGAATGCAACTTGGAGATATAGAAGCTCCTGAAGGTTGGATTGTAGAACTTTAATCTATATCTAAATATATTTTGTAAACAATTAAAAAGCCCCAATTTGGGGCTTTTTAATTGTTCTTTGTATTCAAAATCTTTGGTCTAGGAGTGTAATTTGTCTACCATATCAGTTTGCTCCCAGTTGAATCCGTCTCTGCCAAAGTGACCGTAAGCTGCAGTAGGTTTAAAGATAGGTTTTCTAAGATCAAGCTTATTGATAATTCCTTCAGGTGTTAAGTCAAAGTTTTCTCTTATAAGCTTAATAATTTCTTGATCACTCATTTTACCTGTACCAAAAGTGTCAACCATAACTGAAACAGGTTCAGCAACACCAATGGCATAAGCAAGTTGAATCTCAATTTTGGAAGCAAGCTCTGCTGCAACAATATTTTTAGCAACATATCTTGCCATATAAGCTGCCGATCTATCAACTTTTGTTGCGTCCTTACCACTAAAAGCTCCACCACCATGACGAGCGTATCCACCGTAGGTATCAACAATAATCTTTCTTCCTGTTAATCCCGCATCACCTTGAGGTCCACCAATTACAAATCTTCCGGTAGGATTGATATGCTTAATGTAATCACCATCTATCAAGTTCTCCGGTATTATAGGCTTGATAACATAGTTGTATATCTTCTCTCTAAGTTCAGAAGTTGAGATATCATCACTGTGTTGAGTTGATACTACAACAGTATTTACACTGTGAGGTTTACCATCTCTATAATTTACAGAAACCTGAGATTTTCCGTCAGGTCTTAAAAAGTATAGATTTCCCTCTTTTCTAACCTTTGTAAGCTGTTTTGTTAACTTGTGGGCTAAAACTATAGGAAGAGGCATAAGCTCTTCTGTTTCATCACAAGCAAAACCAAACATTAAGCCTTGATCTCCGGCTCCAAGTCTGTCAACACCCATTGCAATATCTGTACTTTGTTGATCTATAGAGGTCAATACTGCACAAGTATTGTAATCAAAGCCCATTCTGGAATCTTCGTAACCAATCTCTTTAATAGTGTTTCTAACAAGTTTAGGTATATCTATATATCCTTCTCTAACTGTCATCTCTCCACCAATAACAGCCATACCTGTTGTAACAAAAGTTTCAATAGCTACTCTACTATTAGGATCGCATTTAAGTGCAGCATCAAGAATCGAATCGGATATCTGATCTGCAATTTTATCAGGATGCCCTTCTGTAACCGATTCACTTGTGAATAAATGTTCTTTACTCATAAATATATCTCCCAATCATTTTTTGTTATTAATTCTATTGAGAATATAAGTTTAAAAAGAGTAAAAATAAATATTATAATTATATTTTTATTTTGTAAACCCAAAAACGCCTTATCAACTTTGTTTATAAACTCTAAATTTTTTGTTTTGCGATTTTTTTCTCTTATATCAAATGCAAACTTTTCAATGCCTATCAGCCAGGAGCCTTGTATTTTATTAAAAATAAACTTAATTGTATTAAATAAATCCAATTTAACCTTTTTTCAGTAGATTCTAAATATTATTTGATTTTTATTGAAATAACCAGTATAATTTATAAACAGATTTATAAGGATTATTAAAGTGAAAGATATTGAAGATATTATTAAAAGAAATTGGGATAATGGTATCTCTAAGTATGGAGCTTTAGCTAAAGATGCCAAAAGAAAAAGATATGAGAGGGATCATATAAGATCTCCTTATCAGGTAGATAGAGATAGAATTCTCTACAGTGGAGCTTTTAGGAGATACGCAGGTAAAACTCAAGTTATATATTTTGCACAAATTATAGATGAACAGATATCAAATAGAATTATCCATACCCAGTTTGTAAGCCAGATATCAAGAACTATAGGGTCTATTTTAGGATTAAACATTGATCTTATTGAAGCTGCTGCTCTTGGTCATGATTTAGGTCATCCTCCTTTTGGTCATGATGGTGAGAGGTTTCTATCAAAACTTTGTAGAGAGTGTGGTATTGGTAACTTTAATCACAACATTCATAGCTTAAATATAGTTGATAATATAGCGTTTAGAGGGAAGGGTATGAATCTAACTTTCCAAGTAAGAGATGCTATTGTTTCCCATAATGGAGAAGTTAATCAAAAAGTTTGCTCCCCTGATCGTAAAAAAAGTGAAAAGGATATTGAGAGGTATATAGAGCTAATGAGTGAAAAGCCTTATGCTGAAACTAAACCTTTTACTCTGGAAGGGGCACTAATTAGACAGTGTGATACAATCTCTTACATTGGTTCGGATATTGAAGATGCCATAAGAATAGGTATTATAAAAAGATCTGACCTTCCTAAAAATGTTACTGAATATTTAGGCAATAATAACTCTAAAATTATAGATACTTTGGTTAGAGATATAATTAGAAACTCTTACGGAAAAGATGGAATTGGTTATTCTGATGAGACTTTTGAGGTTTTAAAAGAGTTGAAAAGTTTTAATTATAAGGAGATATACAAATCATCATTTTTGAAAAAATCTAAAAAGAAGATAGAACTTGGTTTTAGGATATTATTTGAAACATATCTTGAAGATATTGAAAAAGAGAATAGGGAATCTTCTATATTTGGTCATTTTTTAGATTCAAAAAATGAAGATTACATGAAAAACAACTCCAACTATGAAAAGGTTAGAGATTTTATAGCTTCAATGACAGATAGATACTTTAATAGTGAGCTTGAAAATATTGTAATACCTTAATTTTTATATTTTTATTATCTATTATTAGTTTTTGGTTTAACTTTTTATTTAGAGTGTTTTGGTAAAGGGGAAAGTGCTTTTATTTAGTAGTTTGTATGTGATTTTTAAAGCTTAGCTTGAGGCTTTAACTTAAACATTTAGAAAAATATGCAGTTGATAATATGATTAAGAAACCATAAAAATATCTTTGTTACCTCTCTGTGATCGGAATTAAAACTACTTTTCTATTTCACTTTCCCATTTTAAGCTCTGCTCTTTGATAGCTGTTTTACCGTAATTATTCTAAAGTTTCGGATCTTTAGAAAAGCGGATTTTATATACTCTTAATGATACTATTGCAACTAATATTTTTAATATTTATATTTAAGATCTTTTGTGAGAAATCATAAAGAGAGTTTTAATAAGAATTTATTTAACAATACAATGGAGTTTAAATTCAAGTACGGTATTATATATAATATGAGGGATGATAGAGGATATGAAGAACTTAGAAACTTTTTCAAACTCCTTGATTTAAAATCCATACCCTTTTTCTTTAACAAGGATATTTTATTTAATAAAGAGAACCTTTTATCTACTCAAGAGGTTTTGGATATTGCAGATGTTGTTATTGTCCTTGGTGGAGATGGTTCTATTCTGAATATAGCAAGGCAAGTTTCAGCTTTGAAAAAGCCTATTTTAGGTGTAAATTTAGGAAAATTAGGATTCCTTGCAGAAGTTGACCTTAACAATCTTCATAAGCGTATAACTATGATAGAGAATGGAGATTTCTTTATAGAAGAGAGAATGATGTTAAGTGCTAAAAGTAGAGATTCTAAACTTATCGCCTTGAATGATTTTGTAATAGATAAGGGTCTCTCTTCAAGAATTATACAGATAAAAGTAGAAATAGATGGGAAATATTTTACAACATATTCTTCAGATGGTTTGATTGTGTCAACTCCAACTGGTTCTACAGCTTACAATTTATCAAACTATGGTCCTATTGTTGAGCCCGGTGTAAAATGTATAATTTTAAATCCCATATCTCCTCATGCGTTAGCGATGAGACCTATGATTATTAAAGATGATTCAACTATTGTTATAAAATCATACTCCGAGGCAAAAGTTTTGCTTAGTTCAGATGGACAAGATAATATCTTCATTGATTCGGAAGAGGAGGTTGTTATCACTAAAAATAGTGATAAGGCGAGGTTTATCAAATTTCCTGACTCAAGCTGCTATAGGGTTTTAAGAGAGAAGCTTGGTTGGGGTGGATTTAAGAAGAGGTATTAAAATAAGTTAGGGTGGTATAGATGATAGGTTTATTTAAAAAAAAGAAAAGTATAAGAGATCTTGTTAGTGAGGTCGAGGTTGAAAAAAAAGAATCAACCGGCTTAGAAATAGAGGAGGGGCAGCTTCTTAGAGAGGATAAAGAGTCTGAAATATTAAAGGAAAAAGATCTTGAAATATCCGGTCATGAAGAGATTGAAAATAGTATAGTTTCTGAAAAAGATAAAGAAGATAAAGAAGCAGGATCTCAAACTAAAGATATTGGAGAGACTACTCCAACTTTAAAATATGAAGAAAAAATTGAAGAACCAATTTCCAATTTAGAAGATAGTAAAGAGGATAAGGTAGAGTTCCAAACAGAGGAGATTACCCCTAAAGAGGTTGAGACAGAGAGTAAGGAGGAGTTGTTAACTTTTAAAGATGATGAAATTGAGAGAGTTGATAATAAATCTGATTTAGAGGAGATCCTTGAAAAGGAGACAGATACTCAAGAAAAATTGGAAAAATCTAAAGATGAGGTTAAAGAAGAGCCTTTTGTTGAAAAAAATGTTGATGAAGCAAAAGATTCTTTGTTTAAAAAATTAAAGAGATCTCTATCTAAAACAAAAGACTCTCTATTTAGAAAGCTTAACGATATATTTAATTCTGATGTTATTGATGAGGATCTTCTTGATGATTTGGAGGAAGCTCTCTTTACTTCTGATATTGGAGTTAAAACTACTGAGCTTATAATTGAGAATATTAGAGAGAGGATCAAGGTTGATAAAACAGAGGATCCAAAACTTTTGAAAGAGATTATTTTTGAGGAGATTATAAAGCTTGTAAAAACTGATAATAATCTTGTTGAGGCTAATTTTAAAGAGAAACCATATGTTATTTTAGTGGTTGGTGTTAATGGTAACGGAAAAACAACAACTATTGGAAAGCTTGCCAAGTACTACAAAGATAAGGGTAAAAAAGTACTAATTGGTGCGGCAGACACATTTAGAGCCGCTGCAATTGAGCAACTTGAAGAGTGGGCAAGGAGAGCTGATGTAGATTTTGTTAAGGATAAGATGAACTCCGACCCTGCAGCAGTTGCTTACAACTCTTATGAAGCAGCAGTTGCAAGAGATTGTGATATTGTTATGATAGATACAGCCGGAAGACTTCATAATAAAATAAATCTTATGAAAGAGCTTGAAAAGATATCTAAAGTTTTAAAGAAGAAAAATATGGAAGCTCCTCATGAAGTTTTATTGGTATTGGATGCGACTACAGGTCAAAATGCAGTTAGTCAAGCTAAGAACTTCAATATTAGTTCGGGAGTTACAGGTCTTGTTTTAACAAAGCTTGACGGAACAGCCAAGGGTGGTGTTGCCATTGCAATAAATCAAGAGCTCAATATCCCTATAAAGTTTATAGGTATAGGAGAAAAAATTGATGATATTAAGGAGTTTGATCCAAAAGAGTATGTAAGTGCAATGTTTGACTAGTTTTATAAAAGTATCATTTTTATTCTGAAATCAGGTACTAGTTTTAACAATTAAAGGGGAGTAAATTTACTCCCCTTTAATTGTTAAAAATGCCTGCCAACTCTGTATTACTGCTATATCAACTTTTACTGCAATGGATAACCTAGTATTTCTAGGATCAAATAGGTAAAACTTTAGATTTTTAAGTTTTAATGGTTAATTTTTTAGAAAAAAATAAACTTATCTTGAACTTTACTATAGAAAAAAAGTTTAACATACAGATGCTTGGAAAAAGATTGGAGCGTATGAGAGATAGTGACGAAACATTAATGCATAAGTTTCAAGATGGAGATGAAACTGCGTTTGATGAGCTTGTTGAGAGATATAAAAATAAACTTTCAAATCACATTTTCTACTATGTCAAAAACAGAGAGATGGTTGAAGATATAGTTCAGAATGCTTTTGTAAGAATATATTTCAATAAAGAGAAATATAAGGATGTTGCCAAAGTTTCAACTTGGATCTATACGATTGCCATAAATCTTGCCAAAACTGAGCTTGCAAAAAAGAGTAGAGCCGAAATCTTTTCAATTACAGGTAAAGATGGTGAAACTGATTTTGAAATACCGGATTCTAAGGCAGATACAAGTGATAATTTGATGAGATCTGAACTGAAAGAGGTTATCTATGACGGAATAGATATGTTGGAGGATAAGTTTAGGGAAATCATTTTAATGAGAGATGTTGATGAGCTTACCTATGAAGAGATTGCCACAATTTTGGATATTCCGGTGGGAACTGTAAAATCGAGATTGAATAGGGCAAGGTTAAATCTTAGAGACATTTTACAAGATTATATTAAATCGTAATATACACGGAGAAAATTATGAGTGTATGTATTAAATATCAAGAGATGATAAATGCTAAAATTGACGGTGAGATAGATGCTAAAGATCTTCAAACTATAGATAAACATTTATTAAGCTGTAATGAGTGTAAGAAGCTTGAAACAGATCTTCTCAAAATTAAAAATTTGGTTAATATTCAACCTAAGTTTAAGCTTTCTGATGGCTTTAATTCAAAGCTAATGGAGAGGATTAAAAATGAAAAAAGAGAGAAGAGAAAAGGTAGGAGTATTTCTCTAAGATCGGTTATGACTTATGTAGCAGGGGTGGCTGCAGTTTTTGTATCTTTCCTTGTTATCAACAGCAATGATATGGAAAAATCAGCCGTAAGCAATAGCTTTCTAACTGATCAAAATAGTCAGATTTATTTGAACTCTAATGACTCAACTTTTCTTGATTCATTAAAGAGTACGGATCAAATAAAGAATCATGAGCTAAAAACATATCAAGTTAGTGATGAAGAGTAGCTTTGCTTACTCTTTGTGCTAGGAGCTAAAATATCTTTTCACTCCTGTAAGCTCTGTTTTTTTGGGGTTATTTTACCCTAGTTTTGAATTTTTTCGGTATTCTCTATTTAGTTTCATATATTATAATATTTGATCTAAAAGGATTAAGTTATTGTTTAGCTTAATCCTTTTATTATGAGTTGTTTTTAATAACACCTCCTCTTTACTAATAAAATTTAGTTAAATACTACAATATAGAAGATAGATCGGTAATAGAGTTTTGTTTTATATCCAACCCAGGTTAAGTTTATATTTTGAGTTTTATTTATATACCTTTAAAATAATAATTAGTATTGAGTAGTTTTGTGGAAACTTTATTTATTTCTTACATAATCTCTATTAATATTAGACAACTCAATAAACTTTTATTAAATTATTGTTATTGTAAGGGAGATATAGTTGGATAGTAGTATTTTAAAAAACTTAGTTAATTTTGATAAATCTTTAATTGAAAATGATAAATTTATTCTTTGTGGTTGTGATGAATCTGGGAGAGGACCTTTAGCCGGACCTGTTGTGGCTGCTTGTGTAGTTTTGGATTATAATAATTTACCGGAAAATATAAATGATTCAAAAAAGATGAGTGAAAAAGCAAGAGAGAAAGCTTTTTATGAAATAAGAAAGAGAGCTATAGCTTACTCTGTTTCTCTTGTTGATCACAATAGGATAGATGAGATAAATATACTACAGGCAAATTTTGAAGCGATGAATAAAGCATACTCAAAACTTGGTATTAAACCGGATCTTGTATTGATTGATGGTAGAGATGCACCTATAAAGAATCAAAAACAGATAGCTTTAATTAAAGGTGATTCTAAATCTGCTACTGTTGCTGCTGCTTCAATTATTGCTAAAGTTGTTAGAGATAAGGTTATGAGGTTTTACCATAACTACTATCCTGAGTATGGATTTGATTCACATAAAGGATATGGAACAAAAAAACATGTTGAGACTATAAAGAGGATTGGAAGATCTCCAATACATAGGAAAAGTTTTAAACTACAGTTTGAGAAAGATGAACAACTATTGATTAAGTTCCCGGATTAACTACTTAGTTTAAGTTGTAATTATTTAGAAGGGTTTAGAGATAAGTGAGCAATAAAGATATATACAGAGAGTTTGCAAATAAAAATAGTTTACCTATATTTTTTATGCCTTGGTGGTTAGATACTGTTGCAGGGGATAATTGGGATGTTGTTATTTATAATCATAAAGGAAAAATAATGGGAGTGTTTCCATATGGTTTCGAAAGAAAAATTTATGGGAATCTTATTTATAATCCTATATTTAGCAATAGATTAGGACCTTTAATATTTTTTGATCCTACCCAGAAAGGTAACAGAAGACTTTCATTTGAGAAAAAGGCTTACCATGAACTTATAGATCAACTACCTAAATTCTTTATCCTTAAAATGGGTTTTTACTACAATTTCCAAAATTGGTTACCTTTTTATTGGAAAGGGTTTTCCCAAACAACAATGTACTCCTATGAGATTGATGTTGAGAGTAATTTTTATGAAAATCTTTCATCCCCTAAAAAAAGATATTATAGAAAAGCAGAGATAGAAACCGAGATAGATGAGGATCTTGATGCTTCTCTATTTTATGATCTTCATAAAAAGTTTTTGGCTAAAAGAGGGAAAAAGATCCATTTTGGAAAAGAGGTTTTTGTAAATACTGTTAATAAATCATGTGAAATGGGTCATGGAAAGATTTTTTATGCAACTAAAAATGGAGTAATTGTTTCCATTATCTTTTTTGTTTGGGATAGAGAGAGAGCTTACTATTTAATAGGGTCTCTAAATCCTGAAGTTAAAGGATCTAGTTTTTTAACATTACTAATAGATAAAGCTATTAAGTTTTTAAAAGGTAAAACAAAAATTTTTGATCTTGAAGGTTCTATGATTGAAAATGTTGAAGAAAATTGTAGGAATCTTGGTGGAAGACAGATATCTTACCACTCTATTTGTAAGTATAATGGAATTGCTAAATTAAAACTATTAAGGAGATAAACTATGTTTAGATTTTTCAAATGGTTCTTTAAAACCATACTAACAACTCTGTTAAGACTGATTGTCTTGATACTTTTCTTGTTTATAATTGCTACAGTATTTATAAACAAAAACCAACCTGACCCTGAAATTTATGATAACTCTCTTTTAAAGTTATCCTTTCCCATTGTTGTAAATGATTTTGGAACAGATGATGTCAAAAATTTAGCAGAGCTTTCACTTTCACCTATAATGTACAGAGACTATCTAAATGCTATAAATCACTCTAGATTTGATAGTAAAATTAAAGGTCTTTACATAAACTTAGATGCCATACATGGTCTTGGTAAAGAGCAAATGGAAGAGCTTATTCTTACTATAGTGGATTTTAAAAAATCCGGTAAAAAAGTTTATGCTTACGGTGAGTATATAACATCTTCAGGATATGAGATTGCTGTTGTTGCTGATTCTATACTAATGCCCGGGTCAACCTCTGCAATGTTAAACCTTACCGGTTTTTCAAAAAGCTTTATCTATTACAAAGATCTTTTGGAAAAGTTTGGTGTGAAAACCAATGTTATACATGCAGGAGATTTTAAATCTTACGGTGAAAACTATAGTAAATCAAAAATGTCGGAACAGTTTAAATCGGAGATAAACAAAATTTATGATGAAAGATTTAAACTGTTTATAGAGGTTTTATCGAGAAGATTTTCTGACTCTTCTACTCTAGAAAAAGATATTCTTTCGGGTAAATTTGCTATGCTTACTCCAAGTGAAGCTAAAGAGTTTGGTTTGATTGATGAAATAACAACACCAACAGCTCTTATTGAAGAGAAGAAGCTTAATAAGTTTTCATCTATTTCAGATTATGCTAGAAGTTACATGTTTGAAAAAAAGTTTAATAGTGTAGATCTAAAAGATGAAATTGCAATTCTTTACGCAGAAGGTAATATTGTTTCCTCATTTGATAGAACTGAAGATTGTATAAATCCAACAAAACTAGTTCCTATTATAAAAGAACTTAGAGAAGATGACAATGTTAAAGCTGTTATTTTAAGGGTAAATTCAGGTGGAGGTTCTGCTTTAAGTTCAGAGCTTATTTATCAAGAGCTTAAAAAGTTAGCAGATAAGAAAGAGCTTGTTGTAAGTATGGGTAATATTGCAGCTTCAGGTGGATACTATATCTCTACCCCTGCAAAAACTATCTATGCCGGTAAGAACACAATAACAGGATCCATTGGTGTGGTTGCTATGCTTCCACAATTTTCTAAAACGGCAGAGATGCTTGGTTTAAATATTGAAACTGTTAATCTTGGTAAATTTGGTTCTTTATACTCTCCTTTAACAGGTTTTGAAGAAGGAGCTGAAAAGCTTTTTATGGATAGATTATTTAAAACTTACGATGAGTTTAAATCAAGGGTAATGGATAATAGAAATATTTCTCCAGATAGTATTGAATCTATTGCCGGTGGTAGAATATGGACAGGTACACAGGCAGTGAACATTGGTCTTGTTGATAAGATAGGCTATTTAAATGATATAGTTGATGATCTTAAAAAAGAGTATGGAGATTTAAAGGTTACAACATATCCAAAGCCGTTAAGTTTACTGGATAGGATATCAAGCAGGTTTGATAAATTTCCTCTATCAATGTTTGGAGATGAGGTTAAAACTATAAGTAAAAAGTTTAGAACATTTAAGTCTCTTTCGGGAGAAATACTATTTCATACTATGATTGAGGATTTAAAGTAGGGTCTACTGAAAAAGAGATAAACTGTTTGTCTCTTTTGTTTATGATAACTTAAATAAAAAGGGTGATATTATCACCCTTTTTTTAGATTGTCTACCAACTTCATATTGCTGTGTAATCGATTTTTATGCAGCGGATTTCTAGGTAATGGATCTCATAAAAACTCAATTCCTTCTACTACTAATTTCCAGCCGGTCTTGCTTTTTAAGGCAAGCTCCTTAGTTTCTTTCTTTTTAGGAGAATCTACTGAAGTCCGTCAGGATTTTTACTCTGCCATCTCCATGTGTCAATACACATATCCTCAATATTGAATTTAGCTTCCCAGTTTAAAACCTCTTTAGCTAAACTAGGGTCAGCATAGCATGATCCTATATCTCCGCTTCTTCTCTCAACAATATCGTAAGGAATATTTTTACCCGATGCCTTTTCATAAGCTTTTACAACATCTAAAACACTGTATCCGGTACCTGTACCTAAATTTATAACATTAACGGAGTCAATGGTATCAATAATATCCAATGCTTTTAAATGTCCGTTTGCCAAATCGACAACATGAATATAATCCCTTACTCCTGTTCCATCGTGAGTATCATAATCATTTCCAAATACTCTCAATCTTTCAAGTTTACCAATTGAAACCTGACTTATAAATGGCATTAGATTATTTGGTATTCCGTTTGGATCTTCACCTATAAGTCCACTTTTATGTGCTCCTACAGGGTTAAAGTATCTTAAAAGAATTATATTAAACCTGTTGTCTGATACATACAAGTCCCTTAAAATTTCTTCAATATGAAGTTTTGTTCTACCGTATGGATTTGTTGCCGATATTGGGAAATCTTCCTTTATTGGAACAGTATGAGGATCGCCGTAAACTGTGGCTGAAGAACTAAAAACAAGATTAAAGACACCCTTTTTTTGCATAATCTTAAATAGATTAAGTGAACCTGTTATATTATTATGGTAGTAATCCAAAGGTTTTTCAACAGATTCTCCAACAGCTTTAAGACCTGCAAAATGGATTACGGAATCAAATGAGTATTTATCAAAAATCTCTTCAAGTTTTTCATAATCTAAAATATCAACTTTATGAAACTGTGGTTTTGTACCTGTTATCTTTTCAATTCTATTTAAAACCTCTAACTTACTATTGGAAAGATTATCAACTATTATAACTTTATCACCTCTCTCAATAAGTTGTATTGTAGTGTGTGACCCTATATATCCTGTTCCGCCTGTTACTAAAACAGTTCTCATAATCCTCTCTCCTTTTTTGAATATACACATCCGCAATAATCTTGTCTGTAAAGATTGTAGATTTTGCTTAACTCTATAGAACGCTTAAATCCATTCTCTTTTTTAAAGTCGGATCTTAGATATTTAACTTTAAATTTTTCTTCAAGTTCAATACCTATCTCATTAATAACTTTACTATTTTTATGAGGACTTATGGAAAGTGCTGTAGTAAAAAAGTCAATACCATTACTTTTAGCATAACTTGCTGCTTCCTCCATTCTTAACCTATAGCATTTAAAGCATCTTTCTCCACCCTCTCTAACATCTTTATAGGGATCCGTTACTTGGAAAAACTTATCAACAAGGTACTCCCCTTCAACAACTTTTATATCTGCATTTGGAAGGAACTCTTTGTAAAATATTTTAAGTTCTTCCAGCCTTTGAATATATTCACTCTTTGGGTGTATATTTGGGTTGTAAAATAGTATAGTAATATCAAAGTAGGTGTTTAGTTTCTCTAAAACATAGGAGGAGCAGGGAGCACAACATGAGTGTAGGAGAAGTGTTTTTTTCTCCCCCTCGAACTCTTCCAGTTGATCTTTCATTAAGCTATTATAGTCAATCTTTTTCATTTCTAATCCATAAAATATTTATTTAAGGATAATAATATTAAATCTTATAAAAAGAAATAGGATTTACAGGAAAAAGATTAAACTAAACTGAGTTCGACATAAATATTTAAGATGTATAATCTATTTTTCTTTAATTGATATATCTTATTGAATATTACTTATTCCCATTTATTTAAAATATAATCAATAATAAATCTAATAAAATGATTTCCTGTGTTTTGATGGTCATTAATTGGGTTGTACTCATTGATATCTATTCCAATAATTGAATAGTTTGCAACTAGTTCTTTAATAATGAAAAAAAGCTCCCTAGGTAACAACCCACAGGATACCGGTGAATTGACATACGGGAAAATTAATGGATCTAAAATATCAAGATCGATCGAAAGATATATTTTTTCATCTTTATTTCCGAGCATTTGTTTAATTTTATCAGAAATAATTTTTGAATTAAATTCAAAATTAATTGGAATATTTTCAATACAATTAAATTTCTTTTCATCAATAAAATTTCTGAATCCGATATTAAAAAC
This sequence comes from Candidatus Cloacimonadota bacterium, assembly GCA_002742935.1. Lineage (GTDB taxonomy): Bacteria > UBA4055 > UBA4055 > UBA4055 > UBA4055. The sequence continues at coordinate 22,538 of PDON01000030.1, forward strand.
ATCAATTCCAAGATCTTTAATTTTTCTTGCTACATTCCAATTATAGTAGGGTGTGTCATCAAATAAATCAAGGTGTGCATCTAAGTAAACATACTTAAATTTTCCTATGTTTTCAGAAAGCTTTTTTACAATTGGGAAACTAATTAAATGATCGCCCCCTAAAGAGAGTACCTTCTCATTATTTTTCACAAGCTCCGAATATTTATCATATATTTTTTTTAGTTTCTTTTCTGTTGAAATACCCGGGTCAAAATATATAGAGTGATACTTTGCAATATTGTATAGATCAGGACAGTAGTTGTCAATCAATAACTTTATTACATTAGGGGCATTTTCACAACCTGATGTCCAACCTGTTCCACCAAGAGAAATGCCAAATATTTTTTTCTCCAAAAAATCACCTTTACTTAATTTTTTGCAACACAGAAATCATTCTTTCGCCATCTATATCAGCATTAAACTTTTTACTTATGTCAAATAGTCTATATTGAGCAATAATATTAAACCTTTTTGATAGCTTTACATGCAGTTTGAATTCATTTGCTGTAAATATTCTTTGTTTTGCTGTGTCTTCAATGATTGAAAAACAGTTGTTTGTTTTATCGTAAGCTTTTATTTCTATCTTTACATTTTCTATCTGTGTGGAACTATCAAAATTAGATCCGGGAGCTTTCCAATGCATTTGAACATTATATTTGGGATTATCAACTTTCCAGCAAATCCCTTCAGTATCGCTGTTTTTGGTATTTGAATTATTATTTTCAAGTATAGATCCCGGGTGATCCATTTCAATGATATATATACCATTTTCATTAAGAGCATCAGCAACACAATTAAAATGGGATTCAATATCCTCATCGGTAAGTAAATAAGCAAAAGAGTCTAGCATCATAAATGCTAGATCATACTTTTCTTTAACCTTAAAACTGACCATATCATGATTATATGTATCAATTAAATTATCAATATCCTTATCTCTGATATATTTAATCATCTCTTCAGAGATATCAACAACAGCTGTTTTTCTATCTTTTTTTGCTAACATGAAAGAATGATCTGCCGGACCTGAGGCAAGCTCAATAGAGCTTTGAAACTCTCTGCCTCTATACTTTTTATATACCTCTTCTAGAAAGGAGCACTCTTTTTTTATATCTCTGTATGAAAAAGCGATTCTATAGTATTCTATCTCTCTATACAGCTTACAATGGTTATTTCTCATTTTGTATTACCAAAAGGTTTATTACTGAAAATTATCACTCTTATGTTTTAATAATAAAACGCCTATCACTTTAATGTTAGATTAAAATTTTGTCAAGTGTTTTGTTCATAATTTTTGAATTAAATTCAAAATTAATTGGAATGTTTTCAACACAATTAAATTTTTTTCATCAATAAAATATTTGACACTACAGGGTATAGTAGCTAATTTCTTTTTGATTATTTTAAAACTTTATAGAAAGGTTACTTGTCTAAATGAAAACTATAGAGATTAAGGGTGAACTTGGAACTTCATCTATTATTGTAGGAGAATCTCTTAAAAATCTTGATAAATATATTCCAAACAATAGTGGAGTTATAGTTGTTACCGATAAAAATATTTTTTCTCTATACAGTAAAGAGTTTGATCCCTACAGGGAAAAGTTGATTATTCTTGAAACGGGTGAAGCTAATAAAAACCTTTCCACCGTAGAGTTTATATATAGAAAATTTTTGGAATTTGAAGCGGATAGACACACATTCGTAGTAGGAGTTGGAGGTGGTATTGTTTGTGATATAACAGGATTTGCAGCCTCAACCTATATGAGAGGTTTAAATTTTGGTTTTGTTTCAACTACTCTACTTTCCCAAGTTGATGCTAGTGTTGGTGGTAAAAATGGTGTTAACTTTTTAGGTTTTAAAAATATGGTTGGAGTGTTTAATCCACCACAATTTGTTCTCTGTTCTATTGATATGCTTAAAACTCTTTCATACAAGGAGTATTCAAACGGTATTGCTGAAATGGTAAAACATGGTGTTATAAATTCTATTGAACACTTTAAGGAGATAGAGAGGTTTAAGGAGGATTTAAAAAGTTGTAATAATATAAATCTTTTAGAAAATCTTATATATAACTCTATAAAAATAAAAAGTTCTATTGTAGAGAAGGATCAGAGGGAGAGTGGAGAGAGAAAAAAGTTAAACTTTGGACACACTTATGGTCATGCTATAGAGCATTGTGAAAAGATCTCTCATGGAAAAGCTGTATCTATAGGTATAATAATAGGTTTAAGGGTGTCTTTAAAGTTAGGATTGATAGTAGAAGATGATATAAAAAGGGTATCTTCTCTTTTGAAATTCTTTAATCTTCCTTTGGAAAGTAGTTGTAAAATGGAGAATCTTCAAAAGATTATCTTTAAAGATAAAAAGAGATCCGGAAAGAGTATTGATTTTGTTGCTGTTGATGGTTTCTTAGGCAGAAGTAAAGTAGTAAAACTTAGTTTTCAATGTTTAAAAGAGATGTTTAAATAATGATTTGTACCAGTATATTAGAGGATAACTATTCAGATTTTGATAGAAAAATGAAAGGGGAATCCTTTGTTGAGATTAGGCTTGATAGAGCAAAACTTTCAGATATGGAGATAGAGAAAATCTTTTCAAGAGATATTAAAACAATAGCTACTTGCAGAAAAGATATATATAGTGATAGTAAGAGAAGATCTATTTTAAAGAAGAGTGTTTTAAGTGGTGCTGACTTTATAGATATAGAGATTGAGTCTGATACTGATTATTTGAGTGATCTTATCTCTTACAGTAAAAGGTTTAATTGTAAACTTATAATTTCATTTCATGATTATGATAAGACCCCCTCTCAAAATGATCTTATAAAGATAGTTGAAAGGGGAAAAAGTTTTGGAGCCGATATTGTAAAGATTGCTGTTAAAGTTAATAGCAAAACAGATCTTGAAAGGGTTGTTTCTCTCTATTCAATGGGAGATGGCAAAACAAAAATCATAGCCATTGGAATGGGAAAGCTTGGAAGAGTTTCAAGAGTTTTAGCAAACTTTTTCGGTGCTGAAATTACCTTCGCTTCTAAGGATTCAAAGAGTAAAATGACAGAGTGCCAATTAACAAAAGAAGATCTTATAAAAGCTGTGGAGTTGATAGATTGAATAGAGTTTTAAACCCATCAAAAATATTTGGATCTGTCAATGTTCCTCCATCAAAAAGTATGATGCAAAGAGCAGTTGCAATATCTCTACTCACTAAGGGAAAAACTACTATTTCAAACTCCTCTTTTTGCAATGATTCTAAAGCAGCACTCTCCATTGCTAAAAGTTTGGGTGGAGATGTAACTATAGATGAAAAATCTAAAGAGGTGAAAATTTGTGGTAATTTAGATCCTGTAGAGTCCGAACTCAATTGTGGAGAATCCGGTCTTTCTCTTAGAATGTTTTCTCCTATAGTTTCGCTTTTGGATAGAGAAATTTTTATAAATGGCGGAGGATCTTTAGTTTCAAGACCTGTAGATATGATTATAGATTCTCTCTCTAAGTTAGGGGTTTTTATTAGAGGTAATAACAATCTTTTACCTCTATCAATCAAAGGCCCTATTACAAAAAATTGTTGTACTATTGACGGATCTATAAGTTCTCAACTTCTAACAGGTCTTCTAATAGCTCTACCATATCTAAAAAATAATAGTGAGATAGTGGTAAACAATCTCAAAAGCAGACCTTATATTGATATGACCATTGATATACTTAAAGATTTTGGTATAGTGATTGAAAACTATGAGTATAAAAGATTTTTTATAAAGGGAAATCAAAAGTATCAATCTATAAACTATAGGGTAGAGGGTGATTGGAGTAGTGGGGCTTCTCTTTTGGTTGCAGGAGCTCTTGGTGGAGAGATAGAGGTTAAAGGCTTAGATGTAAACTCAAAACAAGCAGATGTTACAATTGTTGATATATTGAATCTTTGTGGTGCTAAGGTTGAGGTATCAAGAGATTATGTAAGAGTAAAAAAGAGAGGTTTAAAAGGTTTTAATTTTGATCTTTCAGATTCACCGGATCTTTTTCCTGTAGTTGTAGCTTTAGGGTTAAATTGTAGTACTATTTCTACTTTAAAAGGTGTTAAAAGGCTTACCTATAAGGAGAGTAACAGAGGTTTGGTTTTAAAGAAAGAGTTTGAAAAGCTTGGAGGTAGAATATCTATTGATGGTGATATTATGAAAGTTTATCCATCCTCTATAAATGGGGGTATTTTAGATTCCCATAACGATCATAGAATTGCAATGAGTGGAGCGTTGGCATCTATAAATGCAAAAGGATCTATAACCATTACAGATAGTGAGTGTGTGGAGAAATCCTATAGTAGTTTTTTTGATGATTTTGAATCAATTTGTGAAAATGTATAAGAGTAGATTATGAACAGTTTTGGAAAGATTTTTAGAGTTACCATATATGGAGAATCACATAGTAAGCAGGTAGGTATTGTTGTTGACGGTGTTCCTTGTGGAATAGAGTTATCCATAGATGATTTTAGAAAAGATCTTGAGAGGAGGAGGAGTGGGAAACTTGGCTCTACTACAAGATTAGAAGCAGATCTACCAAATATTATTAACGGATATTTTGAAGGTTACACAACAGGTGCTCCTCTACATATATATTTTGAAAATAGAAATATTAGATCAAAAGATTATAAAAACCTTTTAAGTTCTCCAAGACCAGGACATGCTGATTTTACTGCAAAAGTTAAATTTAATAACTTTAATGATTATAGAGGTGGAGGTTATTTTTCCGGTAGATTAACCTTAGGTGTCGTTTCAGCCGGTGTTGTTGCTAAAAAGATCTTAAAAGGCGTAACTATTAAAGCTAAACTGATTGAGCTTGGTGGGGAGGAGTATAGTAACAATATTTTAAAAAAAGCTATCTCTGAAAAGGATTCTTTGGGTGGAGTGATTGAGTGCTCTGTTGATAATCTTCCCATTGGTTTAGGTGAACCTTTTTTTAACTCTGTTGAATCTCTTATAAGCCATATTATTTTTTCTATTCCCGGAGTTAGAGGTATTGAGTTTGGCTCAGGTTTTAACTCTGCTAGACAAAAAGGAAGTGAACACAACGATTCTATCATAGATTCAAACGGAAAAACCTTAACAAACAATTGTGGCGGAGTAAATGGAGGGATAACCAATGGTAATCAGCTCATTTTTAGAGTTGCCGTAAAACCAACCTCCAGTATAGGTAAGGTTCAGAATACATACAATTTTGATACAGACAGCGTTCAATCTTTAGAGATTGAGGGAAGACATGATACTGCTTTTGTTTTAAGAGTTCCTGTTGTAGTTGAAGCGGTAACTGCCATAGTTTTAGCAGATCTTAAATTTATAAATAGTGTAAGTTCTAACTAGGATATACTGAAAAAAGGAAAAATAATATTTATTTAAGAAGTTAATAGGTACTTAACAACCGTAAAATGGAAGGTTTTCAAGCAATAGTTATTATAAGCCTTGCAGTTTTCTTAGGAGAAAGAAGCCATAAATTTCAAATTTCGGTGTTAAAGTAGCTTTTCTATCACCTACTATTGTAGGCTTTCTTTGGGCCTATTTTGCCGTAACTTCTTTGTTTATGACTAGACCCTAATTAAAAGATTCCATAAATATTTTTTAGCAGATCCTATTTTACAAAAATTCTTTTTTCTCCTGTTTTAACCTCTCCTACTATTTCAGCAGACTCATATCCATTATCTTTTAACTCTTTAACACAAGAAATTGCGTTCTCTTCAGGAAGAGATATTAGCAGTCCTCCCGATGTTTGTGCATCATAAAATAGCATCATATCATCTTCATTAACATTTTTAAGAGTTACAAAATTTTCTACATAAGATCTGTTTCTGTAAGATCCTGAAGGGAAGATCCCTAAGTTTGCCAAATCTTTAGCACCCTCTATAATAGGTACTTTATCACTGTAGATATCTATTGAAAGAGAGTCTGCAAGCATCTCTCTCAAATGACCTAAAAATCCAAAACCGGTAACATCGGTTAATCCGTTAACACCATATTTTATGGCAATCTCTGAACCAATTTTATTTAGTTGTGCCATGTGGAAAGCTGCTTCTCTTGCATTCTTTTCTGAAGCTAGTCCACCTTTTATTCCCGTAGTTAATACTCCAAGTCCAATAGGTTTAGTGAGAATGATTTTATCACCATTCTTTATTCCATTATTTTTGAGGTACTTTTTAGGGTGAACAATACCTGTTACCGAAAGTCCAAACTTCATTTCAAGATCTTCAATTGTATGACCACCAACAACAACTGCTTCAGATTCAACCACTTTTGAAAGTGCACCGGCAAGCATCTCTTTAAGCATTTCCGGCGTTACATTACATGAATCATAAGCAACTACATTCATAGCAGTTAAAACTTTTCCTCCCATAGCATAAACATCGCTTAAACTGTTTGCAGCAGCAATTTGACCATAGATGTAAGGATCATTTACAACCGGAGTTATAAAATCCAAGGTTTGAACAATAGCTTGATTATCATTTATTTTGTATATTCCGGCATCATCACTGTTTTCAAAACCATGTAAAAGGTTTGAAGATGTTGGAAAATTAAGATTTTTCAATATATTTGAAAGACCCGACGGGCTTAATTTACCCGCTCAACCGGCAGCTCTCACATTGTTGGTTAGTTTTATCTCTTTATTCTCTTCATCATAATATTTTTTAAAGTTCGGAAGCTTCATATTTTTCCACCATATTAAGTATGTTGTTTAATTTTTTTCGTTTTAGATGATATTTAAGATCTTTTCTTTTCCCTTTTTTTTGGAAATTAAGAATTTTCTCTAAGAGCTTTTTCTCCTCTGTATCTTTTATAACATCCACATCTTCAAAACTGAATATATTTTTTTCTGAATAGTAAACTACAGATTGCACCGTTAAAGGAAGAGGAATAAAAGGTCTAACCTCTCCAATTATTAACTCATTATCCATAACATATTTTAGAGTCTCTTTAACAGTTTCAAATGTTTCACCCGGTAATGAGCTGTTTAGAACAACTTCTAAAGATCTGTTTTTACCATACTCACCACTTTTTTTGATATATTTTGTAATGAAACCTTTGAGTTGTTTACTTTCCTCCAGATCGTTTGCCCTTCTAACCTTATCTGAAAAACTATTGGAGTTTATTAGAGCTTTCATTCCGGTTCGAAGCTTTATATAATCCTTAATAATATCATCACATTTATCCATTACTCTGTAATCAATTGTAGTACTATCTAAAATTTGCCTTACAGATTTTGATTCACTAATAGTTTTGAGAAGATCAATATATTTCTGTTCATTAAACACTATATTGCTACACATAGATTTTCCGGCAGTCTCAAAACAGGTGTACCTCTTACAATCTTCACACTTAATTCTATTTTTAAGCTCAATTGCCATCTGTTCCATTTTACCATAGCCAATATTTTTGAATGTAGCTTTGAAACTTCTGAGTTTTTTTATTCTGTGTGAATCTTTTATAATACCGCCAAAAGGTCTTTTATTTATATCTTTACCCTCTGTTAAAAAACTATTGAAGTTTAAATTTACAGGGTCTCCTATTTGAGTTACTATACCTGTAGCTAAAAGTTTTTCAAATATAGGTATAGGTTCTTTATAGATAAAGTGAGGTCTGTTTTTATAACTTTGGGAAAAAATATCTATCATCTGATCTTCTGTATATGGTTTATGGAGTCTGTTTATAACCATATATCTATTCATAACTTTTTGATAAATACCTTTTGAGGAAAAATTTAACTCGCTAAGGAAGATTCTATACATATCTACATAACATACCTTATCCTTTTCACAATCTTCGTGAGAAGGTAGTTTTACCATATTAAGAGGTTCCTCTTTTGATATGTAGGCAATACCCGGTTGATTGTACAGTGTTTCAATACCAAGAGATCCTCTCATATGTTTTGCTAATCTTAAACAGTTTAGTTCTATCTTATCAAAAATTAGTAGATCTGCTTTAGAATCAAAGAGGATTGGTTTTCTTAGCTTATTACTCCAATAATCATAGTGGGTTACTCTTCTTGTAGAAGCTTCATTTCCACCCAAAACAACAACAGCATCTTTAAAATGTGATCTTATGTTTGATGTAAGAGTGATTGCTGCTCTATCCGGTCTGTTAGATCTTTTACCTCCACTCTGGTAAGGATCTGATGATCTATACTTTTTATAGGCACTATAGTTCATTACCATAGAATCCTCTTTACCGGTAATTACCAAAAAAAACAGCCTTGGTTTTCCAAATTTTGCAAGATCCTCTTTTGTAGGATCTGAAACTATTCCTACTTTGAACCCTGACGATATTAGAACCCTTGCACTCCTTACAGCTTCATACCAAGGATGATCAATATAGGCATCGCAAGTTACAATCACTACATCTATATATTTCCAACCATTTCTTTTTGCTTCATCCATATTTATAGGTATGAAATCTGTTTTCATCGTTACTCCAAATTTTAACCTGACTAATATAATTAATTTTATAGGTAGAAACTAGTTAAAGTTTAACTAACCTGAGCTCGATATAGAAATATAAGGATTTTACTTGTGGTTAGACCTATAAATAAAGCCTAGAAAATAAATGTTAATTTAAAAGAAAGATTGCAAGTTTACTCAAAGGATATCACTTTTTAAGTTTTTAATTATTACTTTTATAATTTTCTTGAAGATAAAAAAATAATTTCTATACCATTAATAATCCATTATATTCTTTTATGAAAATTATTAATGGGGTCTTGTTGATCTAGATTGTCAACTCTAGTGATAATTTCAAGAGAAGTTTTTTCTTACAAGGGTTTACTAATCTTAAAATACAGATCTGTTTGAACAATTTTTGGAGAGTAGTTTTGAAAAAAGTAATTACATATGGAACTTTTGATCTTTTTCATATAGGACATTTAAATATTCTAAGAAGAGCTAAAGAGTTAGGAGACTACCTAATTGTCGCTGTTTCTACAGATCAATTCAATGCTATTAAAGGTAAAAAGTGTACCTATCCGTATGAACACAGATCTGAGATTGTAAAAGCTATTAGGTATGTTGATGAGGTTATACCAGAGAATGATTGGGAGCAGAAGAGGGAAGATATAGAGAAACATGAAATATCAACCTTTGTTATGGGTGATGATTGGAAGGGGAAATTTGATTTTTTAAAGGATAAGTGTGAGGTTGTATACTTAAATAGAACTAAAAGTATATCTACAACTGAGATTAAGGAGGAGATAAGAGGTACTAAGAGTTAAGTTTCCTAAAAAAATATTAAATTTAAAACCATAACTCGATAGGATTTTGCCGTTTGAGTTGATAGAATGATAAGAGCCATAAATACAAAGTTCTATTTTGCAGATGTAAACGGCGATGGTAAATACGAAAAAATCTATTGGAATAGGAAGAATTATAGTGGAATGCTAAAAATATTCTTTTATTATTCTACAATAACTATAACTAGATTATTCATTCTATAAAAGCCACCAGAAAAGGTGGCTTTTATTTTTTATATACAATTACTTTGCAGGTGAAATTTATTAAGTACTTAATTATTGCTGTTATAGTTGAGCTAGATATAAACACTAATCCAGTATTTAATGTAATAAATATAAATATTTGTAGAAAAATTTGTACCCCGAATTTATCGAACCCATAGGAAGATTAGGAGAATCTCTTTTGATAGAATTTTACGGCAAACTTATTAGTTTATTTCCAATCTGGAAAATTTTTTTAATATTTTTGTTAAAATATAAACTTTTTTTCATTTCTTTTGCCATCAAAAGGAAGCCTTTTGGTTCTTTTTTCACAAAAGAAAAACCGTGATAGAAAAGTGAAGTCTATGATATGTCATCAATTATTTTAAAGAATAATTTTCTATTTTTACCCTTGTTTTTCCATCTAAAAGCTTAGTCAATAGCATTGCCAAGGGCGATGTCCTAGATATTGAATGAAAAATTGATTACTCAGCATTACGATGTTTATCAATAATCTAAGGGCAAAGTCGAATCATTAAATATTACCAAGAATAGAGAGTCAAGTATTATTTCTAGAAAGATAAATACTTTAGCGGTTATAAGATAGTTAACCACTATGTCTAACTCAGATTTATTATGAATTAACTATAAATAAATTTGCATAACTAGAAAATTCATTGAAGTTTTTTACTGGATTTACTACAACCATATAGAGTGTAGACTTTTAAATAATACTATTTATCTTGCTCTAAATAAGCTTTGCGAAATAAATCTTTGTTAAGTTGTTAAGCTCTTATGAAAAGTAATAAGGTAAATAATATTTCAAATATACAGATAAGAATATCTAGAAATATTAGGAGAATTAGAAACGAGAAAAAAATATCTCAGGAAGAACTTGGGTTTAGGAGTAATATTCATAGAAATTTTCTATGGGCTATTGAGAGGTGTGAGAAGAGTCTCTCGCTTAGATCTTTAGAAAAAATAGCTAACGGTTTAAAAGTAGAGATTATAGATCTATTCAAAGAGGATTAAACTCTTTTAAAACAAAAAATAACAAAAGGAGAAAAAATGAAAAGATGTTTAAAGACTTTAGTACTTTGGTTTAGTGCTATTTTAATCCTTTCATCTTGTACGCTTGATGAAATTACAGGTAGTGAAGATCCTGGTAAATTGAGAATTGCGAATCAACCACCTGCTACTGAAAAAAAATTAGGTCAAGGTTATCAATCTGTCGGAGATAATATTCGAGAAGGAGCATATGAAAATTATAACTATAGCTATAATAATATTATAGATGATATTGTTGAAGGCTATAGCTTTGTTCACAAAAAAGTAGAACTGTATAACATGATTAATGAAATGTTTTCAAGTTCGGCATCAGTAAATGTTTTTGGAGCAAATGCTTATCTTGAGTATCAGCAAGAAGTAGCATCCGAGATCAAAGAATCTACTACTTCAACAAACTTGATATATTACGTAACCTATAAAGCAACAGAAGATCATATTACTGGAGGAACACTTAAGCCAAAAGCAGCAGAAATTTTGTATGGTAATGGTTTTCAACATAGTGGTAAGAGTGTTAGAGGAGTCTATGAAACATTTATGGATACATATGGAGAAAAATATATTAAAAAAAGGATTTATGGAGCTTCACTATTTCTCATATTTAATTTTAAAACAGATGCTGGGTATGGTTATACAAGAGAAAAATTAAAATCATTGGCAGAAATAAATTACAAAAGAATATTTGAAGGTGAAGTTAATTATACTATAGCTGGATGTACCGAAGAAGAAATAAAAAGCATAAGCTACAATTTAAAACAAGTAGGTACTCATGGAGGTGTTAATATATCGAAGATTAAGGATGAAGAAACTTTCAGGAATGAAATAGATGCTTATAAGGAGAAGGCTGTTCAGGAAAATAATTATTCTCCTATTTATGATAAGTTCATCAGTTATGAAGTTATTTCAAGTAATTCTACTATAAATATAAATGTTTCCAGAATAGAAAGGTGGCTTAAACTACAATCTAAGATTCAAGATAAATGTGACTTTTGGTGGATAGAGCTTCAAGAAAACCAAGCAAATTATACTCCAGAAACATTATCTCAAGTTGAAGCACTATATGAAGAGGGGAGTCAACATGATGTTACTATTACAGAGTTTCTCGAAGATATTAATATCTCAACAGGGATAATTCCTAATCCATATACAGAGTATGCAGCATACTTAGGGAAAACAGTTCAACCAACAACTCAAGAGCCTTATACAATCTATAGTGATGGCTCTACTTCTTCAAAAACAAGATTTTACTTTGCAGATGTAAATGGTGATGGCAAAGATGATAAAATCTATTGGAATAGAAGTGTAGACAATGGAGATATGAGGATATATTTAGCGAATGGTAATGATTATTCTGTTTTTGAGAGTAATGCTAAATATAGTCAAGGATCAAGTAGCTCAAAAACAATATTCTATTTTGCAGATGTAAACGGTGATGGTAAAGATGATAAGGTTTACTGGAATAGAGGCGTAGATGGTGGTAAAATAAGAGTATATCTTGCTAAAGGGGATGGTACTTTTAAAAACTATATACATAGTGACGGTTCCACTTCTTCAAAAACAAGATTTTACTTTGCAGATGTAAACGGCGATGGCAAAGATGATAAAATCTATTGGAATAGAGGTGTAGATGGTGGTAAAATAAGAGTATATCTTGCTAAGGGGGATGGTACTTTTAAAAACTATATATATAGTGATGGCTCTACTTCTTCAAAAACACGATTCTATTTCGCAGATATAAACGGCGATGGTTGTGATGATAAGATTTACTGGAATAGAGGTGTTCATAATGGAAAAGTAAGAGTATATCTTGCTAAAGGGAATGGTACTTTTAAAAACTATATACATAGTTACGGCTCTACCTCTTCAAATACAAGGTTTTATTTCGCAGATGTAAACGGCGATGGCAAAGATGATAAAATCTACTGGAATAGAGGTGTAGATAGTGGTAAGATAAGAGTATATCTTTCTAAAGGTAATGGTAGTTTTGAAAACTATATACATAGTGATGGATCAAAATCCTCAAAAACAAAGTTCTATTTTGCAGATGTAAACGGAGATGGTAAATGTGAAAAAATCTATTGGAATAGGAAGAATTATAATGGAAGCCTAGAAATATTCTTTTATTTTCTACAATAACTAAAATTAGATAATCACTCTATTTTTTCAATAATCTCATAAAACCCACCTTTTTTTGGTGGGTTTTATTTTTATCTCTATTAAAATTATATATTTTAATTAGTAAAAAATAATTTCTATACTGTTAATAATCAATTATATTATTTTGATAAAGATATGTTCTTGGGTTTAATTTATTTAGATTAGGATTCTTGTTTTTTAAAGATCAATATGAGATTATCTACTTAATAAGGTTAGGAATATATCTAAAAGCTGAAATTTAGAGAGATTAAACATAAGATAAATAGGAATTAGTAATATAGATGACTCTTTTTAGAAACTTGATAATGATTCCATACAAATTTATTTGGAAGTTGCTATCGCTGTTTAATAGGACAAGTGGTATAGATTTTCTATGTGGTAATATTGTAGACTATTTTTGCTTTAGACCTGTTCATAAACTGATGCCAAAGGTTAGAATTGTAGCTAGGAATAGAAGAGTTCAAAAAGACCTTAAATCTATAGGTATAGATTCTGTTCTCTATCCTACTTTCCCTAAAGTTATTATTATAGCGAGGCATCTTACTCGAAAATTCCCTGTAAAAGAGATTGTAAAAATTGGAATGAGGCATGGAGCTTATCACTTTAAAGATTTTGTCTCAAAAGATAAGTACAATGCTTTTGATTCCTTTTTTGTTACTTCAAAAAAAGAGGTGGAGATAGCTAAAACAAAATCTATCACAAGTTGTAAGGCTATCGGTTTTCCTAAAATAGATCCAATGTTTAATGGAGAAATAGGGGCTGACCTCCTTTTAAAAACAAAAAAATCTCTAAATATAGATGATAGTAAACCTATAATTCTCTTTACAGCAACTTGGAATAAATCAAGTTATTCTGCTATAAATAGATGGTATGATAAACTTGATCAATTGACAGAGAAGTATAATATTCTTGTTACTGTTCATCAGTGGACTACTAAAGAGGTTAAAGATAAAGTTATAGCAACAAAAGGTATTAAATATCTTTCTGATAAAGATATTTTAAAATATCTAATGATTGCTGACTTAATGGTTGGAGATACAAGCTCAATAATTGCAGAGTTCTGTTCATTAGATAAGCCGATCATAACCTTTGAGTTACCTGAATATAAGAGATTTACCTCTGAAATAATTACTATGCTAAAAGAGATCTCTTTTAGGGTTGAAACCTTTGATCAACTTTTAGAAACCCTTCCAATAGCATTAAAAGAGAGGGGCAAGCATAAAAAGTTTAGAGAGAAATACAATAAAATTATGTTTGATGATCTAGATGGTAGAGCTTCAGAAAGGGCTAGAGATCAAATTTTAAAAATGATGAGGTAGTATGAAACTTGGTATTTTTACAGCTTTTAGAAATATGCACAAATACTATGTAAAATCTTGTGAAGAACTAGGAATTGAGTATGAGCTTATTGATATTATTGGAAATAATTGGTTAGATGAGGTTAAAAATTCAAATTGTGATGGTTTTTTGTGTAGACCACCATCAAAGTTTCAAGAGAGAAAGTCGATGTTTGATGAAAGGCTATACATTATAAACAAGTGGTTAAATAAACCAATTTACCCTTCCTATGATGAACTCTTCATTTATGAAAACAAGAAAATGATGTCCTACTTTTTCAAGATAAGAGATATTCCTCATGTTAAGACTAATATCTTTTATAGAAAAGAGGATTGTTTAGATTTTATAAATAGTTGTAACTTCCCTCAAGTATTTAAAACTAATATTGGTTCAACTTCAAAGGGTGTTAAAATTATTAAATCAAAATTTGAAGCAAAGATGATAGCCCAAAAAGTATTTGGTATGTTTGGCTCTAAACTTTCTAAAGGATATACACCCCAAACAACAGGTAAAATAATCCCTGTTAATGCTATTGGTTCTAGACAAAAGCATTATATTATTTTTCAAGATTTTGAAAAGATAAAATGGGAATGGAGGATTATAAAAATAGATAATTCTTATTTTGGTAGAAAAAAACTATTAAAGGGTTATTTTGCAAGTGGAAGTGATTTAGCAGGATTTGATAATCCCCCAAAGGATTTGTTATTGTTGACTAAAAAAATTTGTGATTTGGGTGGATTTAACTCTATGGCTGTAGATATTTTTGAAACAGAGGATGGTAGGTTCTTAGTAAATGAACTTCAATCTATTTTTGGTTGTAAAAACCCCTATCAGATGTGTCTTGACGGAAAACCCGGAAGGTATCTCTTTGAAGAAGATAAATTTGTTTTTGAAGAAGGGGAGTTTGATATTTATGACATATACAAAATTAGAGTTAAACATTTTTTAAAATTATTGAGTAAATAAGGAGTTTAAGATGAAAATAGAAGTTTCTATTGGTGAAGTTGTAGATAAGGTTACTATTTTGGAGATTAAAACAGAAAAGTTTCAAGATAAAGAAAAGCTTGCCAATGTAAAGAAAGAGTATGAGCTTTTAAAAAAGGAGATTGAAAAGGTTGGAATTACTACAGATTCCGATGAGTACAAGAGGTTAAAAGAGATAAATTTAAAGCTTTGGCATATTGAAGATGATATCAGAATAGAAGAGTTTAATAAAAGATTTGGCGAAAAATTTATTGAGCTTGCACGATCTGTTTATTTTGTAAATGATGATAGAGCAGCCGTAAAAAAAGAGATTAATCTTAAATACGGATCAGATTTGATTGAAGAAAAGGAATATGTGGAGTATAAGTAATGAGGATTCCAAGTAAATTGTATTACTTAAAAGCAAGATTAACAAATGAAAATGGAAAAATCCCTATTCTTCCTCGATATAAAAGAGGTGTTCGTAGTAAATTTAAAATGTTGAAAATAAAAAAACATGACTCTTACAACCAAGATTATATAAATAAATCTAGGGAGTTTTTAAGTAAAAACTTTAAAGGCTATAAGGATTTGTCTTGGAATAAATACTATAGCTTTTCCAATGGAAAATTTGATTGCAATTATATTCCAAGAGATTTATACACTTTGTATATTGAACCTAACTTAAACAATCATAAACTAGCAACTGCTACCAGTGATAAATGTTTTTTGGATATTTTATTTGGAAAAGATAGTGTCTTGCCATTTATTGGAAAATTTACCAATAAATTCTTTTACGATGAAAATAATCTAATTGTTTCTAAAGAGAAATTAAAAGAAAATATTTTATCTTCAAATAAAAATATTGTAGCTAAAAAAGCTATTGGCTCAGCTCAAGGAAGAGGAGTTTTTTTTCTTTCTCCAAAAGAGTGTATTGATTTTTTAGATAATTTAAAGCAAAATGAAACTTATGTTTTTCAATTTGAATTTAAACAAGCTAAGGAACTAGCTAATTTTCATCCCAGTTCTCTAAATACTGTTAGAGTTACTTCTTTACGACTTAAAGATAAAATTGTTATTTGTTCCTGTTACTTTAGATTAGGTAAAAATAATTCTAGAGTAGATAATGCTTCTGCAAGAGGAATTTATTGTGGGGTCTCTAAAGAAGGAGTTATCACAGAAAAAGCTTACGATAATCATTGTAATACTTATGATAAACATCCAACATCTAATGTTGAATTTAAAAATTTTAAAATCCCAAATTTTGAAAAAATAAAAGATTTTACAATTAAGAAGCATCATTATTTACAAAATTTTTCCATAGTATCTTGGGATATAACACTAGATGAATCTTTAGAGCCTAAAATAGTTGAAATTAATTTAAAAGATCAAGCTGTAAATCCTCACCAAGTAGCAAATGGAGCATTATTTGGAGAGTATACAGAAGAGGTTTTGGAGCTTTTAAGAGATAGAGAAAATTCTAAAAGATAGGAATTTACAGAATTTTTTTAGATTTTTTTGTAAATGATAATTTTAAAATATAAAAAAATGAATCTTAAATATGGTTTCTAGATTTTAAAAGAGTAATAAAATATGGAGAATAGATAATGAGAATTTCGAGTAAACTATATTATTTAAAAGCAAAACTAACAAATATAAATGGTAAAATTCCTATAATTCCTCGTTATAAGAGAAAAGTTAAAAATAAACTAAATACGCTAAATATTAAAACTCCTAGTCAATATAATCAAGCCTATATTGATAAATCAAAAGAGTTCTTAATGAAAAATTTTAAAGGATATAAAGATTTATCTTGGCATAAATATTATGCTTTTTCTAATGGTAAATTTGAATATAATTATATTCCATCAGATTTGTATATGGCTTATATTGAGCCTAGTTTAAATAATTATAATCTAGCAAGTGCTACTAGTGATAAATGTTTTTTGGATATTTTGTTTGGAAAAGATAGTGTTTTACCATTTATAGGTAAGTTTACTAATGGATTTTTTTATGATGAAAATAATTTAATTGTCTCGAAAGAAAAGTTAAAAGAAAATATACTATCCGTAAATAAAAATATTGTAGCTAAAAAGTCTAGACATACTTGTCAAGGAAGAGGAGTTTCTTTTTTTTCTCCAAAGGAATGTGTTGATTTTTTAGATAATTTAAAAATAGATGATGCTTATGTTTTTCAATTTGAATTTAAACAAGCAAAAGAAATGGCTAATTTCCATCCCAGTTCTCTAAATACTGTTAGAGTTACTTCTTTACGGCTTAAAGATAAAATTATTGTTTGTTCCTGTTTTTTTAGATTAGGTAAAAATAATTCTAGAATAGATAATGCTTCTGCAAGAGGAATTTATTGTGGTGTTTCAAAAGAAGGAGTTATAACAGAAAAAGCTTATGATAATTTTTGTAATATTTATGATAAACATCCAACATCTAATGTCGAATTTAAAGATTTTAAGATTCCAAATTTTGAAAAAATAAAAGATTTAGTAATAAATAAGCATATTAATTTACAAAACTTTAATATTGTTTCTTGGGATATAACTTTAGGTGAAGATTTAGAGCCAAAAATAGTAGAAATTAATTTGAGAAGACAAGGTATAGATGAGCATCAGATAGCAAATGGATCTTTGTTCGGGGAATATACAGATGATGTTATTGAACTGTTAAAAGTTAGGTAGTATGTCAAAAAACAAATGGAATAGTTTCATTAAAGAGTTATCAAATGATATATTCTTTATGATTTTTGGAGTAGTGTTTTTCCAAATTTTCAGGCTCTCTTTTATTGGTATTTATTCAAATGAAATTGGAGAGTACGGAACTTTTGATCAGCTTTTAAAAACCATTTCTATGGGATTTAGGTTTGATATTACGGTGGTTTCCTATTTTGTTTTACTCCCTTTTGTCTCAAATTTGATTTTAGCATTATTTAATGGTTTTAAATATATTAAAAGAGTAAGAAAGTTTTTTCAGATATTGTTTATTGTTCTATCTACTATAATTTACATTGTAACAATAAATTATTATAGGGAGTATAATGATCAATTTAACCATTTCCTTTTTGTAGGTTTGTACGATGATAAAAAAGCAGTATTTGAAACTATAATTAAGGATTTTAATATTTTTTTAAACCTATTTAGTGGTTTAGCTATTATAGTTTTATCTTTCTTTACATTTAGATTTTTTGAAAATAGAGAGGGTATCTCAAATTTTTTATTGAAATTTAAAAAGATTTACTCCAGAACTTTACTCGTTTTGCTAACTATCTCTCTTTTTGTATTCTCCATAAGAGGTAGTATTGGCAAAAGACCTGCAATGAGAAAATGGTCTTATGTTTCTAAGGATAATTTCTATAATAAAACTGTAATGAATCCGTTTCGTTCATTAGTTTATGCTATTAAAGATTTTAAAAGTATAAATAAAAAGCACGGATCAAATCCATATGGTAAGTTTAAAACCGATTGTAAAACTATTGCTCAATTTACAGAAAAATTTGCAAAAGGGTCTAAATTTTATGAAGATACAGAGAAGCCGAATCAAATTTTTTTAGTGGTAATGGAAAGTTATGATTCTTGGCCTTTAATGGATGAATATTCATGTTTTGGAGTATCAAATTGTTTGAAAGATATTCAAAATAGGGGTATCCGTTATAATCATTTTTTACCATCTGCAACCTCTACAATGAACTCTCTTTCCTCAATAATAACAGGGATTCCATATACAGGAATAAACATTAGCAAGATTGGAGCATTAAATGGAGGTTATCTTTCTTCTATGCTTACCCAATTTAAGAGTCTTGGATATGAAACAAACTTTTTTTACGGAGGTTTTCTCTCTTGGCAAAATGTTGGTAATTTATTTAAAGCTCAAGGAACGGATAATGTTTACTCGGCTCCGGATGCCGGAGGTAAATCTGATAGAGGAACTTGGGGTATTGAGGATGAGAAGCTTTTCAATTTAGTTTTAAACAAGGTTGATAAAAGTAAAAAAAGCTTAAATATTATTATGACAACGAGCTATCATCCTCCATACTCTATAGATGTTTACAAAAAAGGTTTCCCTTACAGATCGGAAAAAGAGCTTCCTAAAAAAGCTCAAAGTTTATTAAAAGGTGGTAAGGTTAATATTAAAACATTAGGTCATTTGTGGTATAGTGATAAATGTATTGGAGATTTTGTAAAATCAGCAGAATCTAAATATGAAAAATCTTTATTTCTATTTACCGGAGATCATTACGGTCGTAAATTTATAACTCCAAATCCAAATTTATATGAAAAATCCTCTGTGCCATTTATTTTATATGGAAAAGGGATTACTCCAAAACTGGATACTACCCCCTCTTCTCATATTGATATATCTCCTACTCTTATAGAGATGATTGCTCCAAAAGATTTTAAATATTATAGCTTTGGAAAATCCATTGGAGATAAAGAGGGTAGTGATATGGGGTTTGGTAAAGATAGAATTATTACAAAAAATGAGATTTTATCTATTGATAATGGTAATAGAATATCTAAATTTGATCTTAACTCTAAAAAGAGAACAGAGATTAAAAATAGTTCCTATTTAAAAGATTATAATAAACTATTCTCTTTGGCTTGGCACTATATTGTAAAAGGGGATTCTTTAGATTTAGAGAATGGTAGTGAAATTATTTTAGACGAGGATTGAAAAATTGTTAAATAAAGTTATAAGTGATAAAGATCTTAAAAAAATAAAAAAAATCTTAATTATTCAATATAAGCCGTTTGGCGATGTTTTAATAAATACTGCTTATTTCCCTATTTTACGAAAAAAATTCCCAAATGTTAAAATTGATTATTTAATTCAAAGACCTTATAAACTTTTGCTAGAAGATAATCCCTATTTAGATGATCTTATCATTATGGAGAAGAAAAAGGGTTTAGATTACTATTTAGAGAGATTGAGAGTCGTAAAAGATATTAGAAAGAGAAAGTATGATCTTGTTATTGATCAATTAAGGAGTTCCGGATCTGCTCAAATAACTCTATTTTCAGGAGCTAAGCATAGAATAGGTTGGAATCTTAAAAAATGGAACTTTGTCTATAATTATAGAAGAGAGAGAAGTAATGAAAGATATTATGCTTTAATGAAGTGTGAACTTTTACAACCTTTGGGCATAAATGAGGAATCTTCAGATCTATATTATAATGTAAAGAAAAACTCTCAGGAGAAGATTGATAATTGGCTTAAAGAGAGTGGTATTAAAGAGAAAAATTTTGTAGTATTTTCTCCGGGGACTCCTATATTAGCCAAGCAGTGGAGTGTTGATAATTTTGCAAAACTTGGAAATATGATTTTAGAGAATCATAATTTGGATCTAATCTTTTTGTGGGGTCCAAAAGAGGATATTTTATGTAAAGAGATTATCTCTAAAATGGAAAAGAAACCTATCTTAGCACCTCCAACGACATTTAATGAAGCGGCTGCTGTTTTAAAAAGAGCAAAAATATATATAAGTCAAGATGGAGGTATAAACCATCTTGCTATCTCCCAAAAATGTCCATCTATAGCAATTTTTGGCCCGCATACAAACCCTAAAAAATGGCAAGCTTGGCATAAAAAGGAGTATTCATATTTAAAAAATTATAACCATAAAGATAAAAATGATAGAACCCTTGGTGTTAGCAGTGAAGAGGTTTATAAAAAGTTTAAAGAGATGCTAGAGTTTATTTGATTTTTTATAGTTAAAGAAGATTGTATGTTGCTGAATTGTGAATTATGAATTGTATCCCTTCGTGCCTGTCTGCGTGCGTACACGCACAGACAGATGAATTGCCGTAACTTTGGAGTTTTGGACTTTTTCAGTAGACCCTTCTTGAGCTAGACTTTAAATAAATTATAAATTAATATAGGTTGTTTATGGATAAATTGATTATAAAACCCATAGAGTATTATACAAATTCAAAGGAAAACCATTTTTTTGAGAGAAAAAGTTCAAGGATAAAACCTTTGGATATATTAAAACACTTAGTAGCTTTTGCCAATTCAGAGGGTGGACAGCTTGTTATTGGTATAGAAGATAATGGGGATATAACAGGGTTTAAAAGTGATAAGTCTTACTCTATTGAAGATTATAAAAATATATCTTTGGTAGAACTTAGAGAAACTCCTATACTCGTAAAAATTAATGAACTAAGAGTTAAAAATATAAATAATGAAGATGATAAGATTTTGATTATTACTGTAGATTTTTCTAGTAACAGAGTTATTAAGTCTTATGATGGAAAAGTTTATCTTAGGCAAACGGACAAATCTAAAGAGTTGAAGTTTGAACAAATTCTTGAACTTCAATACGATAGAGGTCAAAGGTTTTTTGAAGATGAAATAGTTGAAGGTTCTTGTATAGATGATTTAGATGAAGGTTTATTGGATGAGTACAAAAAAATAATGGATGTTCCCAATATAGAAACCGAATCATTGTTAATTGCTAGAAATCTAATAAAAGATGGTAAATTAACAAATTCAGCTATACTTTTATTTGGTAAGAATCCTACTAAATATTTGCCTCAAGCAAGGGTTCGTGTAATAAAGTATGATGGTTTTCATGCAGGGGTAGGTAAAGATATAAATATAATAAAGGAGAAAACTTTTGATGGAGCAATACCTCTTATAATCAAGGAAGTTAAAATTTTTATTGATACTCAATTGAGAGATTTTCAATATTTAAACCAAGAAGGAAAATTTGATATTATGCCAGAATATCCAGAATTTGCTTGGTTTGAGGGAATTGTTAATGCTTTAGTACATAGAAATTACTCTATAAGGGGAGAGCATATAAAAGTAATATTATTTGATGATAGATTAGAAATTTTAAGTCCAGGATTACTTCCTAACATAGTTACAGTTGAAAATATTTTGAATCAGAGGTATTCAAGGAATCCAAGAATTGCAAGATTTTTGACTGAATTTGGTTGGGTTAAAGAGATGAATGAAGGTGTTAAAAGGATTTATTCTGAAATGCAAAGCTTCTTTCTTAAAAAACCAAAATATTCAGAGCCTAACCATAATGTATTATTGGTATTAGAAAATAACATTCTTAATAGAAGTATTAGAATAACCGAAAAGTTGAAAGATCTTATTGAGGATAAGATATTTGATAAATTAACCAGCGATGAAAAGTTGGTTTTACATTTTATGTATAACACCGGTGAAAAAATGACAACTAAGCTAGCTGTAAGTTTGACCGAGAAAGGCAATACATATTGTTCCAAGCTTCTAAAAAGTATGAAAGAAAAAAAACTTTTAAATTGGAGAGGTAGTTCAAAGTTTGATAGTACACAATATTATATACTTAATTTTTAATAGTATTTAATATGTTATTGATAGAACGGAGTAGAATAGGGTAGAACGGAGTAGAATAGGGTAGAACGGAGTAGAATAGGGTAGAACGGAGTAGAATAGGGTAGAACGGAGTAGAATAGG
>PDON01000030.1:45046-46018 GCA_002742935.1 Candidatus Cloacimonadota bacterium
GGGTAGAACGGAGTAGAATAGGGTAGAACGGAGTAGAATAGGGTAGAACGGAGTAGAATAGGGTAGAACGGAGTAGAATAGGGTAGAACGGAGTAGAATGAGGTAGAACGGAGTAGAATGAGGTAGAACGGAGCAAGCGGAAAGTTTTAAGAAATATTCTTAGAAAGATTTAATATATTTAATATTTATTAGGGTAGATTACTTGATGAAAATAGTACTATATATAGCAAAAAAATACTCCATACCAATATTTAAGCCTTTGGTAAGGTTTTTAGATAGTTCAGACCATGATTATATGTTCTATCTTTCAGATAAGGTTAAAAAGGATCTACCCAAAGAGTGGAGTAAATCTAAAATTTTAGAAAATTTGAGATCAGCTAAAAAATATAACTCTGATTTTGTACTCTCTTCCGGTAATTTTGTTGATTTTAGAATACCCGGAATAAAGGTTCAAATCTTTCATGGCCTTGGGGTGGAAAAACCAGCACATTTTAAAATTAGACACTTTTTTGATCTCTATTTAACCTCCGGACCTTTTGTTACGGAAAAGTTTATGGAGTTAAGGGAGGATAATAATAGATATTTTGAAGTGAGAGAAACAGGTTGGCTAAAGATAGATTATATACTAGGATTTGATAAAGATAGTTACAACTATAATATAGATATCCCTTCTGATAAAAAGATTATTCTCTATGCTCCTACTTTTAGTAATAAAATGGAATCCGCTTCCCAAATGATAGGGAAGATAAAAGGTTTAATCTCAAAAGATGAATTTTGGATCTTAAAATTTCATGAACTTATGGATAAAGAGGTTGTTGCTCACTTTAAAAGAGAGAAAAATATTTTAGTGGTAGAAAATTACGATATAACTCCATATCTTCATATTGCAGATATTATGATTAGTGATACCTCTTCAGTTGTTTATGAGTTTATGGCTCTAAATAAACCGGTAATTACAATTGATACTATTTC
>PDON01000083.1 GCA_002742935.1 Candidatus Cloacimonadota bacterium
ATTGATCTCCGTCTACATCGTTGATATAAGTAGATAGATCCTCCTCTAACATGCCATCCTCATCAAATGCGAAGCTATCAGGAAGTTCAATTGTTGGAGTATCATTAACAGGGTTAACAACTATCTCAACAGTATCAGATGCAGTTGCTTTACTTTGGTTATCGTTTACGGTAATCGTAATTGTTTCTGTTCCATTGTAGTTTTCTACTGCTGTAAATGTCGCTACAGTTCCTACAAATGTAACCATAACATTACTATTATCGCTAACTGATAGAGTTAATTGATCTCCGTCTACATCGTTGATATAAGTAGATAGATCCTCCTCTAACATGTCATCCTCATCAAATGCGAAGCTATCAGGAAGTTCAATTGTTGGAGCATCGTTAACAGGATTTACAACTATCTCAACATCATCAGAAGCAATTGATTTACCATTGTTATCGCTTACTGTTATAGTGACAACCTCTGTTCCATTGTAGTTTGGAGTAGCAGTGAATGTTGCTAATAAACCGGCAAATGTAACAAAGATATTTTCATTTGTGCTTGCTGATAGAGTAAGCTGATCTCCATCATCATCATTAACATATTGAGCCAGATCCTCTTCCAAGGTTCCATCTTCATCAAATGTGAAGCTAGCAGGAAGTGAAATAGTCGGAGTATCGTTTTCTGCTGTCACCGTAATTAAAACATCATAAGGATCACTATCAGTAGTTCCATCGCTTACTTTAACTGGAACTGTTAATCCTCCATTAAAATCAGTATTAGGAGTGATTGTATTTCCAAATACATTATAGTTTTCTCCAGCAGATACCGATAAAGTGAAACCATTAGGATAATTATTGTCAGGATCATTTACTGTTAAATTAGCAAGCTCTAAAGTTATTGGAGTTTCTTCTTGAGTTGATAAAGTCTCTTGCCCTGTTATTACAGGTGCATCATTTACATCTATAACATTAATATATGTTTTAGCTTCATCACTGGAACCTCCATCCTCTTCATCAAACACTTTCCAACTTATTGTTCTCTTTAAGCTACTCTCTCTAAAATTTTTTAATTTAAACTTTCTATCTGTTAAGTTTAAATTAATGCTTTTGTTTTCACTATTTGGGGAGTCACTACTATTTTTGTATTTAACCTCTTTTAAAAGATTTTGGTACTCCTCTAGAGTGGCTTTACCCTCTAATGTAAGTGTTCCATTTTCAAATGTAGAGTTTATGCCATTTGGAGTAGTATCTATTAAAAGAGAGTCTTTCCCCGATATATAGTTTACAGTTATTGATACTTCGGCTTTTGTTATTTTAGTTCTATCAGCATCAGTTATAGAGATTTGAGTTGATTCATCAACGAGTAAAGTACTGCTACTATTCTCCGTAAAATTTATAGTTGTACTGGGAATATCTATCACTGGTTTTACATTGTTTAATTTTACTACAATAGTATCACTTTCTGTAAAACCTCCATCTGTATCATAAGATCTAGCTACTATTGAATGCTCACCAACACTATTGGAGCCACTTGTTTCCCAATTATAAATGTATGGAGCTGAAAAAATCTCTATCTCCTCTTCACCGTCAATAAAAATTACTACCTTTTCAATAGTCCCACCATCTTTTAAGTTTTTTTTGTAAATATCTTCAGTGATAATCTCTATTTTCACACTATCCCCTCTACTAAACTGCTCTCCGCTAAGAGGAGTCTCTATTTTACAATCAGATGGGGGTCTATTATAAACTTGAAATAAAACAGAATCCAATTTTACATCATTATCTATATCTTTGGTGCTATATATTATTTTATACTTTCCCAACTTAGTTTTTCTATCTGTTATAAAAGAGTATTTAAGGGAGTCTGAGATAGATAAAAAAGAGCTGTCATTTTCAACAATTAAGCTATCATTATATTTTATTTTGAAATTTATCTGCTTAATATATCCATCAATGGAATCAATAGCATTAATTTCAAAATTTAGGGTATCCCCACGCGCTAGGAAAGGGTCTACTTCACTAATTGAAATAGAAGGTTTGTTATTTTCCCCTTTGATACTTATTGATATAGAGTCAGACTCTGTATTTCCACTATTATCAAAAAGATCAACTTTTACAATATGTTTTCCAAGTTTAACCCTACTTATTTTAAGATCAACTTCAGACTCTGCTTCCTTTACTGTTTCAATAGAGTCTCCACTAAGATAAACTATAGCTTTCTTAATATCTTTATAATCTCTATAGTCTACTTTTACAA
Source organism: Candidatus Cloacimonadota bacterium (assembly GCA_002742935.1). Taxonomy (GTDB): domain Bacteria; phylum UBA4055; class UBA4055; order UBA4055; family UBA4055. The sequence goes on from PDON01000083.1 coordinate 2,242, forward strand.
CAGCTCCCTTATTTCTTTTAACCTCTTTATTTTGTATAGAAAGGACACTTCCCTCTATAGGATCAAAGTCTAAAGGATTCTCTGTACAACTGTAAAATAGACCAATTAAAGCTACTATAAAAACAGATATCTTAAAGGTAAATATTTTCACTGTTACCTCCTTACCAGTTTAGTTTAATACCAAGTTTTAAGTTGTTATTACTATCATTTCCAATAATTGGAGTGATTTTAGTATCTTTAATCTTAAATAGGGATCCTGTAAAATCATATTGTAGATCTATAATATTTACTATATGAAGACCAATTCCCAAGAACAGGAAAGTTTTTCCTATTGACTCATGTTCATCAATACTATCCCTATACTCCTTATACTTTTTCTTTCTCTTAGCTCCAATAGAGGCTTCATACTCTGAGATTTTATTGCTATAATCAATAAATGAGTAGTGGTATAGTGCCATAGAGTAGGAGATGGCTATTGTTGAAGCATATACAATACCCCTATACGGTGTTGCATCCTCTCTCATTTGGGTATATCCAGGTAAAACATAGCCCCAATCTATGTTAAAAGTTGGAACCTCTTTTACCATCTCTTTTTCATGTTTTTTAGGTTCGAAAGAGACAATATTCTTTTTTGGAAGTTCTACAATATTCTCATTAGGTTTGTTTTTTACATTCCCACTAAATGGGTCTGATATATCGGGAACCTCACTCTTATTGGATATTTTTTCAACATTGGCTACAACAGGTGTAATCTTTTCCAGAGAAGGAACTATTATGTAATTATTTTTCCTGTTTTTATTAATCCTATTTCCGTAGTTATAATTTAGAAGAGTTATTAAATAGTATAGCTCCGGCTTCAAATTTTGATTATTATAAACAGATGGAAGGGTTATATTTTGTTTAATGTTGCTAATGCTAAAATTCAGATATAACTCCTCTCTACCTCTATCTGAATTATATTGGATCTCTTCATAATTTTTAATTAGGGTTGGCAACTCCTCTAAAAAGTATTTTTTCATTCTTTTTTTACTGTTTGAATATCCTAAACCAGAGTTTTCACACATAGATGTAAGTAGTTTATTATCTAAGCTAATACTAATGGTTAGATTGTTTTCCAAATATTTTTTGATTGAAAAACTTTCACTATTGATGAAGTAGTTATAAAGATTCGGAGTAAAAAGTAGGTTGTCGTCAAATTTATAAACTTTTCCATTTTTTAAAGAGACATAGTTTTTCCCACCATGTCTCGTACTGAAAACAATTTTATTAACATCTAGTTCTTGAATTGAAGAGATATTACCACTATTATTGTTAATATAATTAATGAAGTCAGATTCAAATTGAAATACGGGTATTTGGGCACTAAACTTACCTAGATAAATATCCCCCAAGTATATCTTTTCCCCTTCAACAGGATACCAAGGTTTTTTATCTTTTTTGTTTTTAAGGTTTTTCTTTATCCATTCTTGAGAAATCTTTCCAGATTCAGCTTTTTTTCTTAATGAGGCGGTATATCCTCTACTTGTTTTTAGAGTTAAAGATTTCATCTTTTTGTTGGGGTAAAATGAGTAACTAATATTATTGACAAGGTATGAGTCTTCCTCAATCTCAAACTTCAAACTTTTTTTATTGTGAACAAAATAGTTTCTACTACTACTTTCCCCAATCACATCTATAGCATAGATATATTTATCTTTATAGTAAATGTCACATTCAAAATCCGATAGAGTTTTTAAATTAAACATTTCACAGTTTCCAACAATAGCAATAGAGTTGTTGTAGGAAATAAGTGTTGTGGTTTTACTCCTATTTCTACCTACTACTTTAACTTTATCACCTTTTATATCAATAATTTTAACACCCGTTTTAACCTTAAAGGTATTATCATCTGAAAGGATATTTTTTTCAAATATCATATTTAGGATTAAAAGATCCCTAACCTCTCTAGATCCCTTTAATAGGCTCTTATTCTTTTTAGATATTGAGGATTGGATCTCATAGGCTATAGCTAGCTCATTAGATGAAAAATCTTTATACTTACTATTTTTTAATAAGTTGTAATAACTCTCCTTGTTAACAAACTTTTTACCATAGAGTGAGACAAAAGAGGAGAGAATAAAAATAAAGAGAAATAAAAATTTCATAATTACTACCTTGCTAATCTTATTAAACTATCAATAAAACTTTTAAGTTGTGAATCTTTTACTTTAATCAACTTAATTTCAATACTATCAACATTTTTTACTGTTCTACTACTTGTAGTTTCCCCCTCATTAACTTTTATTTTATATAGTTTTTCATAGTCAATATGGTGATCTTCATAGTTATTTGTAATATCGTGTTCAACTACAAAAACCAAGTTAGATTGGCTAAATTTATTTATTTTTTCTAAGAGTATAACCTTATTTTCTCCACTAAGATTGTTAAATGGCTCATCAATAAAAATCACCTTTTTTTGATTCTTTTTTATTCTATTGAACATCATTTCAATAAAAAATCTCTGCTTTTGCCCACCAGAAAGTTCACTTTCCATTGAATCGTAATTGATGGTTTTAAACTTTTTTTGCATCTCATCTATGAGGGAGTCCATTTCAGATTCAGTGTAGTTTAAAAGTCTCAAATTCTCTTTAAGAGAAAATGGTAAGAAGTAAGGTTCTTGAGTTATTATTACAAACTCATTACTTCTAATATTTTTTTGATCTTGAAATAGCCTGTTTGAGTAGAGGTCGTAGTAATCTTTATCATTAAAAAAGATTGTATCCTTCTCAATATCAGGGGAGTTGACTAAGGCTAGAACCGATAGTAATGATGATTTCCCTGCTCCATTACCTGCTTCTACTAAAACTAACCCCTTATCTAGTTCAATTGGCTTATTAGCCTTAAACTCAAGACTTTTGTCCCCTCTAAAAACAATTTTAAATTTTTTATCCAAAATTTTTAACATTAGTTCCCCTTTAAAATAGAGTATAGATTATTATCAGCCCTTACAAACTCTTTTATGAAGAACCTGTTTATTAGTACATTTACTGCCAGCCAACAAAACAGAAGCTCAATGACTATTATGTAAATGTGATGAAAGAGTAGATCCATTATTTCATTCATAGGTATTCTATGAGTAATGTATGAGTAGGATCCAAAAATTAAGAATATTGTAATCCAAATAGTTTTCAATACTAAAAACATTTTAAAAGTATTGGTAGATGTGAAGTATTGTTTTAATCTGTCGACTAAATCAGCTCTGTGGATTAGTATATAAGATATCTCTTTTCTTGTATATGCTATTAAAAATGCATTCATCACCAAAATTGTTAGAGATATGATTAAGATATTAACGACAATATAGGAGTAGTAACTCGTCTCGCTTAAAAGATTAAATTCATTAACATCTTTTTTCAATTTTTGAAGCTTTGCAATATTTGTATAAAATCCATTGTAGTGCCAACGGCTTAAACTGTCAATAAAGTTATTAGCAATTATTTTATCGGGTAAAAATATAGAAGAACGCTTCCTTAAAATATTATTATCATAAAAAAGCTTTTTTTGAGGATAGTAGTCATCTGAAAGCTCTTTCTCCTTAAAAAACTTTTTTAGATGCTCCATTGTAAAAAAACTATTTTCTTTAAAAAAAATAATATTCTTATCCTTTGAAACAAAGAGTTCTTCTCTCTCTATCATCTCATCAATTAGTCTATAATTAAATGCGAAAAATCTTTTCATTAGTAGCATATCAAAAGGTAGGATCCCATAGAGATAAAAGTCAGAGAAGTACGGAAGATTTCTATCTAATACTTTATATTTAAAACCCTTTATAATACCTATCTTCTCCTTTGTTAATATATACTTGTCCAGTCCACTTGGAGTATCCTTTATATGAGATTTATTTTCCCAAACATAACTTTTGTTTAATGTTGTTATACAGTACTCAGTAACTCCACTAAGATCCATTCTATATATCTTTTTACCATTTTTCTCATGATCAATACTGAAAGCTTTTTCTTCAAAGTTAAAAGATACTTTACTCTCTTTTGTGAGGCTTATTTCATCTGCTGTATACTTATCAATAAAGAAACCGTAGTTATTATAATCTTTGTATATAAAAAAGGGATCTTCACTGGATCCTAAACAAAGTTTATTAAACTCTTTAATTACTAGCGAGGATATATCTCCTGAAAATAGATAGTAACCAGATTCGGTATACTCGCTATACATTTCTGATAGGTTTAGATTGTTCAAACTATTATCTATATCAAAACCAAATTGTTGAAAATTTATTTTATCAATGCTAAATTTATCCTCATTCAAAATAGAGTCTAAATAGAAGTCTGAAAAACTTTTCTTATCTTCACTATAATCAATTACGAGCCAATCCCCATTACAACTAAATAGATCATTTCTACTTTTCTTCTCTATTTTTGGGCTCATTTTACTTTTAAGTTTATTTAAAAGCGTGTTGTTTTGTACAATAACCGAGTTGTATTTGTAGTTGTTATCACTAACCATATCAACCCTTTTAGCGGTCAAACTAAATCTATTAAAAAGGAGAACTATGTTGACAACAATAAAGAGAATCATAAATGAGATATTAAGGAATCTGATTTTTTTTGCACAATTCCCTTTATCTTTTAAAATTTCCCTAAAGATGTAAGCTAAATCTGTCTTCATTGAGATCCTCTAATTTAGAATAGTTTTTAGGTAGTTAAATTTGATATTAAATTCTACACCGGTAAGGGTAGAGAAATAGTTGCTTAAATAATTTTGAAGTTTTTGTTTTATATCATCTTGGAAAGAGTAGTCTATATAAAGTTCAATATTGTTTTTTTTACAATATCTATTTGTTGATATTATGAAGTGTGTTAATAACTTTTTATAGTATTTCTTACTACTTTCAAAGTCAAAAAAGTTGATCTCTACTCTTGCAGATGTATGACTTCTAGTACTGTTATATCTGTATATTGTAGGAACCAAATCCCTGTTGAAAATTTTGGTATGGTACATATAGGTATCTCTAAAAGATGGTGCAGTAGTAAGAAGAAGTCTAGGTATTATCTTTTCACCATCAATAGGTTCAGAAAGCTTATCAACATAATCTTTAATTGTTGTTTTTTCATCTCTATAGCTATCGGGAGAGAAATCATAAATAATAACCTTGTAATTAATCTTATTATTACTATAATCAACATTTATGATATTTGTACCGGATCCTTTTTTACCTGACTTTATGTTATAGAATAAAAAATCCCTATCGGTATAGTAGTAGAGATTGTTTCTTAGCTTTATTTGATGTAGATCATCATCTGTATTTTCATAGAGAACAATATCTCCACTTTCTGTATCTGATTTTTTTATACTCTCATAAGAGTAATTTCCATATAGGCATATTGCTATTAGTAGGAGGCTAGATATTATTTTTAACATTTTTCACCTTTAAACTATTTACTAATTCTAAAAAGTTGTTTCTAAAATTACAGATATAAAGTTTGATGACTATTAGGAGAAGCCATGATATAAGAGATCAAAGTTTCTCCTAGCTATATAACTATTCTATCTGTTAAAAAACTCATTAAGCTTGAGGAAGATATAGGAACTTCTTTCAGCTCTTGATTGACCTATTTTGTATGAAACATTAAAACTAAACTGTCTCTCTGTAGGGTCAAGGTCATAAATAATGCTACTAAGATTATTATTAATCTCTACTCTTGCTACATCGTAACCTGTATAAGCTTTGTACAGTTTGTAGTCATCAAGTTCACCCATCATCTGAAACTTTTCAGCTCTTTTTTGAAATAGAGTCCATCTCTTGTCAACAGATGCTAGATCCTTAAATCCATAGAGATTATTAAGAACAATAAGTTTTTTTAGCTTATTGTTAAAGTTAGGAAGTGCTCTTGGAGAGCTGATTCTACTTTTTAGTTGTACTATAAGATCCCTATCAATTGCAATTCTTTGCTCAAAGAACTTATCATCTTTTTCATCATTGTGAACATAGGTGAAGCTTCTGTAGGAGGAGAGGTTCTGATTGTTTTTCCTTACATTATTGAATAGCTTTAGCATATTTTCATTTAGTACAATTTCCGGTTTTTCTTGAGGATGTTTCCAACTTTTTAACACTTTTTTGTAGTTTCCAAGTATTTCATCAACTGCTCTGTTGTATGAGTATTTAGAACTGCTATTTTGGGCTTTTATTGTATACTTTGTAACAATTTTAACCTTTGGATTGCTATTTAATCTGTTTTCAAGCCCGGAAATTATTTTATTAAGGTTTTCATAGGCTTCTCTTGGGGTATCTACCATATGGGAAGGAGGGATTTTGTCAATAAAAGAATCAGGATAGATAAAAACTAAGTTTATTCCATAATTTCTAGCTTTTTTAGAAATTATATTTAAATAATCATCCATATCTCCCGGGGAGGAGTCTCCGGCATCTGTAATAATAAAAATTGTTTTAAGAAGGTTTTGATTGTTATTCTCCTTATTAACTTTCTCTATCAATAGATCTAAACTTTGGAGTAGTTTCTCTTTATATGTTTTGTCAAATCTCTCCCCACCCCATGTTATATCCTTATAGGGATCATCTGTATAGTGCCTTTTTATTCTATTTGATTCGAGGTAGGAGAAGACCCTAGTTTTGACATTACTCTTTTTAAATACCTCATCTGTTCTAAATGTCGAGAGAAAGGTATCTACAAATTTAGTTAGATTTTTTGTACTATTAGATCTATCAATAAGAAAATATGAGTAGATATTTGACTTAATATTGTTAGAGATTGCATTTAATACACTTTGATCAAAGTTATTAAATACAGTTACTGGTGTTGAGCGAACATTTGATGACAGACTATAGGTTGTTATGCCGGAGTAGAAAGCTCCTCCATTTTTATAAAACTCCAAAAACTTTCTCTTAATAACATCCCCATTGTTCATTCCTCTTGGGAAATAGGAGTTTATATAGGACTCTGTGTTTATAAAAAGATTTTTTAGAACTTTATGGTCTTTTGCTCCCATATTGTCCAAATTAGAATATTTCAAATTTCCTAGATAATCATCGTTAAGTATTTTTTGATACATTCTAGAGTTCCAAAAAACAACATTTTCTTTCTTAACCCATCCAATAACACCACAATACTCAGGATCTGGAGATAGATAGTTCATATCTGTAAGCTCTGCTATCAAGTAGTGATCATTCTTTAAGTCTAGGATCTTATATGCATCATACTCAAAAATATCCTTATCAAATCGGATAGCTCCATTATCACTTGGTGATTTTCTAATCCTAATACCATCCTTTGCTTCTGCACTTAACGATGTAAAAGCTATAAGTGGCATATACATTCTATTTGCAACAGCAATCTGGTTTTGCCAAATAAAGTGTTTCTCTACATCCTCAAAAGAGATGGATAGATTTTTAGATATTTTAGGATCAAAAAGAGTTACACTTCTATTTTTTTCATCAACTTTAACAACTTTAAAGTTTTCGAGAAATTTTAGAGTTCTGCTTATTCCCGAAACATTATTATTGTCTTGATTTGAGTACAAGTAATAGAGGTCGACATTTTCAAAATCAGGATTGTCTGAAATTCTATAATTTCCGTAGTAAACACCAAAAGAAGTGGAGTATTTCATGTTTCTTAAAGGAACGAAGTCTCCAGATTGAGACTCGATGATTTTACTAGGATAAAATGGAACATTTTGAGAGTAAACCGTCCCAAGTAAAATGAATAAAAAGATAAAAAACTTGTTCAACATTTTTTCTCCAAATATATTTTTTAGTTTTTTATAATAATTAAACTGTTGTTTAAATTCTTATTTCCTTCAGAAATAAGGAGATCAGGAAGAAGCTTTCTCTCTTCTTGAAGGTATAATAAATTTGAACCTGGATAATCTTTGAAGGTTAATATATATATGTCAGATTTTTTTAATAAGTTGTTTTTTAGAGCTAAATCAATAAGTTTAGTAATAATGTATTCGTTATTGCTATCTTTGGTGAAACTTAGATTGACAGATTTTTTGACTCTTTCCTCTGAGTAGAAAGTTAGCTTATACCCTTGATATTGAGAAAGAAAGAAATCCCCTTCATTAGTAATATCTTCATTAGTAATATCTTCATTAGTAATATCTTCATTAGTAATATCTTCATTAGTAATATCTTCATTAGTAATATCTTCATTAG
>PDON01000084.1 GCA_002742935.1 Candidatus Cloacimonadota bacterium
TTTTCGTTCCCTTCGAGAGCCTCAGGGTACTCTCTTTTCTATGGATATTTATACTTATTACATTAAATATTAGTTAAATGCTTATGTCGAACTCAGGTTAAACATAAATAACTATGGTAAAAGTATGGGAGAGATAACTCTCTTGCAAAGTATAGAACATCTATTTCCCCTTAAATAATAAGGGGAAGTAGATATTTCCAGACTGCCTGCCAACTTCGTATTGCTTCGTCATCAATTTTTTCTGCAATGGATCACCTAGTAGTTCTAGGCTATGGATCGCATAAAAAATCAATTCCTTGTACTACTCGTTTTTAGACAGTCTGACTTTTTAAGGCAACCTATCTAAAAGCGACCTAGATATATTCCCCTATATCTTTAACCAGATAAACATTATTAGGCATTTTGTCTGTTGTTATATATCCGGGTTCACTCTTTATTAAAGCAGGAATACGAGCTACTAAATTAGCACAGGTCAGCTCTACAGTTGCAGGACGATTGACATTTATAGTTGTAGTAGGTTCTCCATAGAAAGTCCAATCATTCCTGTCAAACTCTTCAGGGGAGTAAACATTACCAATACACTCTGTTTCAATCGTAATACCTTCCTCTGTTTCAGTTGTTACAATTGCAGACATACCTGTAGGTTCTCCGGCTTTAATTGTCATACCCAAGGTAGAACTTTCAAGATCCTTATCGCAAAAGATAGGAACACATTTTTGTACCTGTGAAATAGGTGTAAGTCCCATCCTTTCACAAAGCCAACCGTTTTGATTCCACATATAGCTTGGAACATACTCTCCACTTTCAACAAGTTTTTTCTGCTCCTCTGAGCTACAATTGTTGTAACGACCAATGAGCTCATTAAACTCCTCTTTGCTTAATCCTGCACCATGACCCTTTGCTAAGGCGATTCCATAATCCTCTACATTATAACTACTTACACCTTTGATTTTTGTTATTTTATGCATTGATCCTGCGAGAACATCAATTAAAACACCCCAGTACATATCCGGGTATCCACTTCCCGCTAAAGTTATTCCGTTTTTCTTTGCAAGATCATCTAACTCCTTGCACAAGGCGGGATTTGAGTTCCATGGATAAAGGGACTCTTCACAAGTCGAAATTGCATTTACTCCGCAGATAGCACAGGTTTTAAACGCTTCTTTTATATCCTCCAAAGTACTCATAGTTGCAACAACACACACATCCGGTTTTTCAGCTTTCAAAATCTTTTCGGCATCTTTGGCATTGCTAATATTGATGCCCAATTTCTCTTTCTCACAATACTCCCCAATATCCATGCCTATTACATCCGGATTATTGTCAAAGGCAGCAACTACTTCGGCACCTTTTTCCAGTAAGTATCGGATTAAATACTTACCCATTTTACCACAACCATACTGGACAGCCTTTAATTTCTTTTTCATATTTTACCTCCGTAAAATTATATATACTCAATCCACCCGTTTGGTGTATTATAGGATCTATTGAAAAAAGATAAAGTTTAGATTATTGAATAATTTGTAGTAATTTCTTAAATCCTTCCCAATAGTTAGGTAAATAATTATCAATTGCCAAAATAGAACAGAAGGTTCATCTTTCAAAAGATAGTTTACTTTGTCATAAGTTTGAAGTTTTTCATCATTAGAAGTAAACCCTATTTAGGAATACACTTTTAACTCAAACTCAATGTAGATACTGTTTTTATCTAAATTAATTGAGCTGAAATTACAGTGCAAAAGTTGGATACTATATTCATAGTAAATAGTTTTTGGATCTGTGTCAAGTTTTTTATGATGTAATAATTAGGGGTCTACTTTTAGAGATAATAAGGTAATAAGTTATTATAGAGGTAATTTGAGGAATAGATCTCATAATTAGGATAAAAATCTTTGTTAACACTATCTTAAATACTAGATTTTTTGACTAAATAAAAATCAATAGTTTTATCTATGGTTTTACAATAATCTCAATACAATTTTTGATTTAAAAAACCTCTGTATAAACTGTTCATTTTTAGCTCTTAAAGCGTCCTATTTTTTCACTTGAAATGGATTATATTCTACCATTAATTATACTTCGGAATAAATAAACGGAGGGAACTATGTGGAATAGGATGAATGGGTCCATGATGTTTAGTCAAATGATGTTTGGACTATCCTTTTATGGGGTTATGATTATACTAACCCGTTTTTTCTTAGAGAAGCTAAATTATAGCGAAGCTAATACGATGATGGTTGTGGGTGCTTTTTCGGCAATTGGACCTTTGTTTGCCATTGCTGGTGGTGTTATTGCTGATAAGTTTCTAGGTTCATATCGCTCCTTAACTATCTCGTTTATTACTTTTGCTATTGGATACGGTTTGTTGGTTTGGGGTGGATCGCAAGTGAGTGTACCTATTAGTTTAATCGGTATTGCTTTAGCCAGTTATGCTAGAGGATTAATGGGTCCTTCATACCCTAACTTATTTAAGGCTACTTTTGATTCTCAGGAGGATTTTGAGAATGGTTATCCGGTCAACTACTCGGTTAATAATGTGGGTGCATTAATTGGTCAATATTTTTTCCCATTACTCGTACTATACATTGGTTTTAGCGGTAGTTTTACACTCTCTATGATTCTAGCAGCCTTGGCAGTTGTTGCTATGCTATCTATTCATAAGCCTTTAGTTGCACGAGCTCAGGATATTGATAAAGAACCGGTAAGTAGTAAAAATTGGATCAGTTTTACAGTTGCAAGTGTTGTTTTGGTAGCATTTGTATTCTTTATGTTCTCCAACATGGAAGTGGGGAAATATATTGTTTATGCTATTGGAGGTGGATCACTTTTATACTTTGCTTTCATGATGTTAAAAGAGAATCATTCTCGTAAATTAAGAATGGGAACAATCTTAATTATGGTCTTATTGACAACCGTATTCCATATTTACTACGGTCAGATGATGACATCAATGACAATTGTGGCAATCAATACTATGCGTGGAGATCTCTTTGGTATTATTCCTATTGCTCCGGAAGGTTCAATGGCAATGAACCCATTTTGGTGTATTGTTGCAGGTCCTGTTCTTACTTTTATTTTTACAAAGTTGGAAAAAAACAATATCTGTTTTAGTACAGCAACTAAAGTAAGTTTTGCTTTTGTTCTTACTGCAATTGCTTTTGGTGTGTTAACCATGGCCATTTTAAATATTGGTGAAGATGTAGTGATTCGTCCTTGGGTATTTTTTGTGATTCACCTCTTCCAAGCTTTTGCTGAAGTTATTGTAGGTAGTTTGGTGATGGCATTTATTTTATCGGTTGCACCTAAAGCAATATCTAACTTTTCCGCTAGTTTGTTCTATGTAGCAACAGCTTTAAGTGGTATTATTGGTGCAGTATTTTCTACCTCGATTGCTTTAGAAAAAGGTCAAAAATTGACTCAAACTCTGGCCCATGATCTGTATGGTCACTACTTCATGTTATTAACAGTGTGGGCAGTGATTATGGTTGTAGTGGCTCTAATTGCTTCATTTATTATTAGTAGAATGCTTAATTCAGCTGAGCAATCGGAATAAAGAGCTTATAAGTGTTAGAGTTACTTATTTAATGGTGTATATAATATATGAGGATCTACTTAAAAGGCAGATCCTCAGACTTTCGATAAACTTCGTATTACTTCGTCATCGGTTTTTTCTGTTCAAGTCACCTAGGTTTACTAGGCTCCTATCACATAAAAAATCAATTCCTTGTACTACTCGCTTCTAGAAAGTCTTACTTTTTAAAGCAATCTCAGGGCTTTATTCCCCAATTATGTTTTTGCTTCTTTTTGGTAAGAAAAAGAATAGCTTTTGTTTCTTTTGGCTACAAAAGAAGTACCATAAAAAGGTTATAGATTTTAATAAAAATCTTAAAACTTCTTCTTTAGAGTTTCGATAAACTTCGTATTACTGTGTCATTGATTTTTTCTGTTCAAGTCACCTAGGTTTACTAGGCTCCTATCACATAAAAAATCAATTCCTTGTACTAATTGTTTCTAGTCAGTCTAACTTTTTAAGTGAGGTGGAAGCTGATCTTGTTTATCCCTAAACCCTTACTCCCTAAATTAGTTTTTAATCATATTTATAAATAAATTTTTTAACTTTGTTAATATTGTTCACTATATTGTGAAAACAAAAATAAGGCTATAGGGTTAAAATGAAATATTTAGGTGCACATATATCAATTAGCGGTGGAGTTGAAAATGCTCCTTTGAATGCTCAAAGGATAGGTTCAACAGCTTTTGCAATGTTTACAAAAAATCAGAGAAGATGGGTTAGTAAACCTTATACAAAAGAGAATATATCAAAATTTAAAGAAAATCTACATAAAACGGGTATTAGACCAGATATGGTTTTAGTTCATGATGGCTATCTTATAAATTTAGGTCATCCCGAAGAGGAGAAGAGGATTAAATCCTTAAACGCTTTTATTGATGAAGCTAGAAGAACTGAGCAGCTGGGTCTTTCTCTTCTTAATTTTCATCCGGGTTCACATCTTAAACAGATAAGTGAAGAGGAGTGTATAAAGAGGGTTGCAAAATCTATGAATGAGGCTCTTAGAGAGACGGAAAATGTTAAACTCGTTATTGAAACTACTGCAGGTCAAGGTAGTAATCTTGGCTACAAGTTTGAACATTTGTCTGAACTGATTTCTCTTTCCAATAATCCTGAAAGAGTTGGTGTATGTATTGATACCTGTCATATATTTGCTGCAGGTTATGATATTAGAACCTACGATACCTTTAATAATACAATGGAGGAGTTTGATACTAAAATAGGGTTTGATAAGCTAATGGGAATGCACATTAATGATGCAAAATCTGAGTTGGGATCAAGAGTTGACAGACACCATAGTTTAGGATTGGGAAATATTGGAGAGGATTGTTTTAGATTCCTAATAAATGATGATAGGTTTGATGATATTCCACTTGTAATGGAAACTATTGATGAATCAATATGGGAAAGAGAGATAAAAATGTTAAGAAGTTTTAATAATAAGATATAGGTTTTTTAATGAGATATATATTGCCGTTACTTATCTTTTCTGCCTTTTTGTTTAGTGAAAAGTTGAGAATAGGGGAGATAAATATTTCCGGAAACGAAAGAACTAAGGATTATTTAATAAGGGATTATTTTGGTCTTAAAGTTGGAGATATTTTTGATACAAAAAAAGTTTTGGAGTATGAGGACAGAGTAAATAAGACAAAGCTTTTTAGAAGTGTTAGTATAGATTACGATAAAATAGAGAGATACGTTATTATAAGTATAAGTGTTATTGAAAATTGGTACCTTTTCCCCTTGCCTTATTTAAACTTTCACAACAATGGTTTCAGTGATATAAGTTTTGGTGTTATAGGTGTATATAGAAATTTTATTGGTATTGATCATGATCTTTTACTTATAAATAGTTGGGGGTATAGGGAATATACATCTTTTGAGTATAATTGTAACTATTTAAGAAACTCCAATTGGAAAGGTTTTTTTACCTTTAATGTTGGGGATCAAATTATGAAAAAAAGTGATCTTGATGATGAGGATAAAAACTTTCCTGATTATTACAATCTTACTATGATTGAGATTAAACCTATATATCAAAGTATTGATTATGGAGATTTTGGAGGTCTGATTTCATGGGAAAAAAGAGGTTTCAATAAGCTTTACGGTGTTAGGAAAAGTAATTTTTTTAAGTTAGGTGTGTTTCACAGATACAATAGTTATGATATTCAAAATTATCCTACCAAAGGTTTTTTTGTGAGTACATCTTTGGATTTTAACGGTTTGGATATTTATAATAAAACAAAGTTTATGGAGTTTGATTTTGAGTTTAGAAAAGTGTTCTCTCTCTTTAAGTTTACTTATAATAAACCAATGGTTGCAGCTATAACTTTAAGGCATAATCATGTAGCTGGTTCAAAGATAAACAGGGAAAATAATATCTTTCTAAACTACGATCAACTAATAAGAGGATTTAATCCTATTTTTGATAATGAAAGTTTTAGTTTGATCTCTACGGCTTTAAGATTTAGAGCTTTAGAAACAGACCCTATAAGAGCCTTTTCTTTTCTACCGGGGGATCATAAACTTAATAATACAAGATTACTCGTTTCCATGGAGATTTTTATTGATAATAGTTTTTTGGATAAAAGTATAAAAGATTATAGTTTTGATAATATTATAACAACAGTGGGTAGTTCTTTGTATATTGAAAACCCTTTTATAGCGGGTAGTCTTAGATTTGATTTTGGATACTATTTGGGAAGTTCTTCAAAGTTTATCAATAAGGAAAAGTTCAGAGTTTCTTTTGAAGTTATAAAACATATGTAGATTTAGTAGCCTAAGGCATAAATTTAAGTTATAAAGAGATTATTTACCACCCCATTTTCCTCTATGTATAGAGTTTTAGTTGTATTATCATCGGTCTTGTATCTTCTGTTTGTTCCGCAATGAGGGATATATACAATATTTTCACCATCAGATAGAACAAAGAGTTTCTTTCTCAATGAAAGAGGGATTTTCTTATCTGAAAGGATTTTTGATACTTTTATCTCTTTAGATTTTCCAAAGGGTTGAAAGGATCTGTTTTTATCTATGGGCTCAACCTTTAATCTGCCTACAACTTTATCTAAATCAAATTTTAATACAGAACTACTTGAACTTAAAAGATTCCAAGAGTTTACACTTCCTTTAAAACTGTATGGATCATTGTTTAGAGTTATGTTTTTATCTACAGGAGTTATTATTATACTATTTTTTGATGCTTCAAAAAATATTTTATTGCTGTTGAAAGGTTTTGAATAAGTTTTCAAACTTTTAACTATTTCATTAATATCTAAAAATGGAGGTGAATAGGTTTTAAAGTAATCTCTGTAGATATATGAGATTATCTCTTTTTGGATATACGGTTTTTCTTTTAGATACAGATCTCTATTTAATATAATAGTAGTATTATACCCTCTTTTAAACCCTTCTTTGTTCATGAGCTTTACTATATACTCTTTCACAAACTCTTCACACTCCTCCGCTATTTTTGAAACTCTGTAAACAGAATC
Organism: Candidatus Cloacimonadota bacterium; assembly: GCA_002742935.1. Lineage (GTDB taxonomy): Bacteria > UBA4055 > UBA4055 > UBA4055 > UBA4055. Next base: position 7,066 of record PDON01000084.1, read on the forward strand.
AACTATCCTTCTATTTAAAGATCTTTCTATGGTTGGTATAATAATATTTCTAATCTTATTTCTTGAATAGTCATTCTCATTATTACTGCTATCGACTATAAAAGGGATACCATTGCTATTCAAATAATCAACTATCTCTCTCTTCTCAAATTTAAGAAGAGGTCTAATATATTTACCTCTTTTGCTCCTTATGGAGGAGATCCCTTTTAATGCAGTGCCTCTAAAGATATTAAATAGTGTTGTCTCCACCTTATCATTTTTATGATGACCTAAGATAATAAAGTTGCTTTTAAACTCTTTATCGTAGTTTTCAATCTCCCTATATCTAAAATCTCTTGCAAGATTCTCTAAACCTTTAGAGTCTTTATCCCCATTCAATCTAATAGATTTTACCGTTAAAGGGATATTTAAACTTTTACAATAATCTTCACAAAATTTTTGATCGCTATTACTCTCATCACCTCTGAGATTGTGGTTTATATGTATGGCTTCCAATTTGGATATATAGCCATCTTTTTTTAAAAAATTACAGAAATAGAGAGAGATTATGGAATCAGGACCTCCACTTAGAGCGACTAAAATATCACTTTTTGGGGGTATTAACTCTTTAAAAGCTTCAATAAATATTATATTTTCCATTTAAAATCCTCTTTTTCCATAGTGTATATATAACCAAAGGTAATATAAGCTATATAAATAAAAAAAGGCAATTGCGAGGCAGTTCTTTTAAAACTGCTTAAAAAATGATTACTATGATTTAGCCAGATTCTACTTGCTATTTCTCTGAAAATTATATTTTTTCTCAAAGAGTTAAAATTGGAGAAAATTTTGAAAAATTTAATCTTATCAATTAAAGATTTCCATATAAAAAAGAACTTTATTTTAGATTCTAAAAGAAATATAATAGCAAACCTTGTTTTTATAATATTTCTTCTTATAAATGGTTCTATATCATCTCCGGATAAAAATATAAATCTCCCATCAATTGGAGAAGGAGATATCCCTGTTTTTCTTCCACTGATATTAATAATTATACTAATATCTCTTTTTAAGATTAAACCTCTTTTCTTAAAAACTTCGCTGATAGATATAATATCCTTTAAAAGTATAGATAAATATATAAAAAACTATATAATAGATATTTTGATAATCAAATCATTATGGAAATCTTTGTGGTTTGTACTAATATCCACTATTTTATTTGGATTCAATCCAAAACATACTCTTATAATACACTTTATATCAACCGTTATAAATTTTTCTACACTAGCAAATTTTTATTATAAAATTAAAAATATTAAAATATTTCGACCTTTTTTACTCTATTTTATTATCACTCCTCTAATAGGATTGATCATATATCTGGTAGATTTTAATATATCTGAACCTCTTAAAAAAGATTATCTCATATTTATCTCTTTCCAAGAAGTTTTTCCCATAATTTCATATATAGGAGTATTGGTTGCAATCTATATCTACGGATTCTACTATTTCATACAATTAAAAAAGATTAAACCGTCTAAAATCTGTGAAATAGTTACAGATAATTCAACCCTTATTTCTAATATATTTAAAAGAGATATAAACTTTAGAATCTTAAAAAAAATATTCAGTAGCGAAGGGAAATATAGAAAAAACTCTAAGGAGATAAAAATAAAAGGGGTAAAAGCCAATGCTCTCCACTATAAAAACCTTTTAGAAAGTTCTAAAGAAAGATTCTCTCCCTATCTCGATGGTTATGGCATCTTTATTTTTATCTTTATGATCACTATAGCTGGAGCTTTCTACTTTATCAAACCATCAAATGGAGATATGCCGCTTATTATAAGTAATTTTTCAATATTCGTAGTTATGCTATTTAAGGGTAGTAGTAAATTATCGGTTGATACCCATTTTATGATGATCCCTTCACCAATAGAAATAAAGTTTTATAAACTGATAAAGCATAAACTACAACTTATCCTTATCCCTTTTATTCTTGCAGATTTTATAATATGGGGTATGTTAAAGACAGATATAAAGCTTGTGCTAATCTTTACTATTTTTGCTTCTATAATAACTCTATTTAACATCTCTCTTAATTTTATAACTGCCAAAATATTAAAAATTAGCTATAAAATAAGTATTGAGAATAGAGATGGTATTCAATACTCAGTTATTCAAATGGTGTTTGGTCTCTTTATACCTCTTTTTATAGCATTTGGAGTTAGTAAATTACTTAAAATATTAAGTATTTATTTTTATATTACAGGTTATATTAGGGATATAATTACCTCAGTAGCTATTGGAATCTACTATTTAGCCCCATTTATACTATTATCTATATTTTTTGATAAGATATTGAACTATATAGACCTTGATTAAATGGGTATTTATACCTAAAAAGAGTAATATTAAAATTTTGGGCAAGTAAATGATTAAAATTAAAAACCTGACAAAAAAATATGGTAAAACTATTGCAAACAGAGATATAAACTTAGTAATAGAGCAAGGTAAAGTTACTATTTTACTAGGTCCCAATGGATCTGGTAAAACCACTCTGCTAAAATCTATATGTGGCTTACATACTCTAACGGAAGGTAAGATTACTATTGGAGATTTTGATAGTGAAGATTTAAGAGCTAAAGAGCTTCTGGCTTACTCACCGGAAAGGTCGGTTTTATACGATTATCTAACTCTTGAAGAGCATTTAAAGTTTATCTTAAAAGGTTATGATAGAGAGGATAATATTAAAAATATAGATCCTCTTATTGAAAAGTTTGGTATGAGTAAAATGAAAAAAGTTCTTACTAAAAATATGTCTAATGGTCAGAAACAGAAAACATCAATTATGATGGCTCTGATAATAGATACACCTATAATAATCTTTGATGAACCTTTTAATGGTTTAGATCCTGAATCTGTTGAGATTTTTAAAGAGATACTTACCTCTCTTGCTAAAGAGGGAAAAACTGTCATTCTTTCCACTCACCTTTTAGATTTAGCTAAAACTATTGCCGATGAGTATAAGATTATTAGAAATAGCACCATTGTTAAGGAGTGTGGAAATGATCCTGATATTTTAAATATCTATCTTGAGAGTGGGAAAG
>PDON01000085.1 GCA_002742935.1 Candidatus Cloacimonadota bacterium
AGCTCATTATTAAGATTCTCTTCCGTTATTTGAGGATATTTATGAAATGCGTGAGCAACCTTTTTTAAATAGTAGTAAACGCCGTCAAACTCTGAAAGAACAATAGAAGAGAAGTAAGCATTTGTATAAATAGCACAAATAGCGGTTACCTCTCCTAGATTTGAAGTAGACTCCTTAACAATTTCATTTTTAATGATATCATCATCAATGAGATCATCTTTTAAAGCCTCATCAAAACTAATGGGTTTATTTATTTGATTTTCAATTTTTGAGAAATCTTTATCCTTTTCATTGCCAAAGAGATCTCTTCCTATTTTTTTCTCACTATTTTCACTCATATCAAAAGCATTCAATTATTTTTATTTTCTATTTCTGATGCCAATTTAAGATAATCAACAGCCCCTTTACTGTCATTATCATATTCAAAGATTGTTTTTGAGTAGCCCGGAGCCTCACGAAGTTTTTCATCATCTCTTATAAATGTGGAAAAAAGCTCATTTGGGAAATGTTCTTTGAGAATAGCCACAGTTTCCTTAGAAGAACTTTCATTTTCATTGTAGAAAGTTGGAAGGATACCACATATTTTTAAATCTTCATTGTAAAGCTCTCTTACTTTTTTAACCATTTCCAGTGATTGTTTTGTTCCAACCTGTGAAAGGAAATCCATTGAAAGGGGAATTATTACTTCGTCAACAAAGCTCAAAACATTTATATTGAGCAAGCTTAAGGCAGATGCCGTATCAACTATAACATAGTCAATCCCCTCTATACCCGTTAGATTTGTTGACAAAACGCTCTCTTTCTTAAATTTTTTTGCCATTTTTATTGTTGTATCAACCAGATTTAATCCCCCGGAGGTTATTACATGTAAACCATCTCTCACTTTGGTTATAGATGTCCTTTTCTTGAGTAAAAGATCATTTAATGTTTCTGATGGGGTTAATCCAAAAATAATCCCAATTGTATTTTGAGAATCAGTATCAATCAAAAGTACATTTTTCCCTTTCATTGAAAGGGCATGTGCTAAATTAACTGCAGTTGTTGTTTTTCCTATTCCACCTTTTGATGAGATTATTGCTATTTTCTTCATAGTATAAACTTTACATCTTACTTATAATTATTCACTTTAAAATCTAAAATACCAAATTAGATTTTTAGTTATTGTCCTCTTTTTCAAATATTTTATCTATCTCATCTTGACTTTTCTCAATCTCTTTTTCATTACCCATATTTTGAAAAAGCTGGTCTATATTATCCTGTGCACTCATATTTTCATCAAACCCTTTATTTTGGGAATCATCATCACTAAATATTAAATCAACCTCTTTTTGGGTGTTTGTTTGAACTTTAAATTCTGCATTAGAATCAAAAGCAACATTTCTGGATCTTAGTTTTTCAAATGTTAAATTATCAAGCCCTTCCATAAGGTTTGCAACAATGAGAAGCTTCTCTTCAATTTGTACAAGCATATTAAATGCTCCCTCAAGTTGCTGACTTGTTATATCCTGAAATTGAAGATGATCTAATATCATGAATGTATCATCTTGTTGGCTGTAAATATCATTCTTTATCTCATCCAATTTCTCTTCAAGTTCCGGATTTGTTGCTATAAGAGCATCTATTTTATCAATAACATCATTCTGCTTTTCAGTTAAAGTATCCGAAACATCCAATATTTTACTTGTAGCATCCTCGGTTGCACTGGTTATTTTTACAAGCTGTTCTCCAGTCTTTTTTATTAAACCATCAAATGTGCCCTTAATTTTATTTCTGGATATATTTACTGTTGTAATAATATCTTTTATTATTTCATAAGTTTTATCTAACGAAATAGGAACTGTTTTCAGCTCTAGATACAATCTATTGATATCAATTATAACCTGTTTTATTGTATCTTGTGTTTCCTGATCAAACATAGTAATTCCGTTTTCGAGAGTACCAAGATTCATTAAAATTTTCTTTATTATTGAAACTGAAGAATCAAGACTATAAAATATACCTTTTCCACCCATTATACTACTCCAATATCTTTAATCCTAAACTTATTTAAGAATCGATTCTATCTTTTCTTTCAATACGGGAGGAGTGAAAGGTTTAACAATATAACTATTTACTCCAGCCTTCATAGCCTCAATAACATCCCCTTGAACAGATCTTGTCGTAACCATTAAGATAGGAATTGAACCCCACTCGGAACTTGCTCTTACTTTTTTGACAAACTCTAAACCATTCATTTCCGGCATATTCCAGTCAGTAACTATGAGACCAATACCCCCGGTTTGTAGCTGATCAAGTCCTTCTATACCATTTCCACCTTCACAAATATCTTTATAACCTATCCTTTTTAGGGAATTTATCACAATCCTTCTCATTGTAGGAGAGTCATCTACCACAAGAATTTTCATTAAACCTCCTTTATACAGTCAAAAAAAGCTCTAGATCATTTACAGATTCCGGAGATACCATTCTGTCTGTTTTTAATCCTAAGTTCTGAAGCTTTTTCTTCTGTTCTTTACCAACTAGAAATATAAGCTTTCTATCAACCAAATACTTTCCAAACAGTTCACTACAAAGATCAACATAGTTGTCAATTCCAGATATATCTACTATAAACTTATTGTAACTTGAAAAAGATTCCGTAAAGACTTTCTTTATTTCTTCTAAACTAACAAATGAAACAACGAACCTTTTCTTATAATAGTTACTAAAGTAGTCTCTCAATATTTTATCTTTTTCAACGATACAAATTTTTTTCATAAAAATACAGCAGATAATTTCAACAACCAATTAAAACACCGTTCTTAATAAATATACAAAAAATCTTTGATATACAAAAAATAAAAGAAACAAAATAAAAATAAAGCCAATAAAATATGAAAAATTATCAAGATACTAGGGCTGTTTAATCTGAATTTAATAAATTCAATAAATATAAATTGTATGGATAAAAACAGAAGTTTAAAACCAAATTTTACAGAAAGTTATAGAAGATTAAAGCCTTAATATTACGAATAATAGCTTTCTTTTACAATAGGAGTTAAGGGGGTGGTTAAGATTTGATGTAATTACTCAATATTACCGGAACTATTAATCTAATAAAGTAGATAACTATAATAAAATAAACTTTAGTATTAAAATTTACAAAAAATAGATAGTTAAGTAAAAAATCACTTAAAAGTTCGTTATAACTCTTCGAGGAAATCATAGCAACCGTAAAATATACAATTGAGAGTAAATTTTAAGGGGCTCAAAAAGAACCCCTTAATCTATTTAGAACTAATCTTCCATTGAAATGACTGCTTTTATCATCTCTCTATTCATTCTTGCAATATTTGTTATATTGATACCCTTTGGACATGTTGCTTCACACTCTTTTTCGTTTGTGCAGTTTCCAAAGCCAAGTTGATCCATTTTTTTGATCATTGACTTAACTCTCTTCTTAGCTTCAACCTTACCCTGAGGCAATAGAGCAAATTGAGAAATTTTTGCTGAAACAAAAAGCATTGCTGATGCGTTTTTACAACTTGCAACACAGGCACCGCAACCAATACAGCTTGCAGCATCCATTGAAAGGTCTGCATCTTTTTTAGGCACAGGAGTAGCATTTGCATCAGAAGCATTTCCTGTGTTTACAGAAATATATCCACCGGCTTCAATTATGGAATCAAAAGCGGATCTGTCTATAACAAGATCTTTCATTACCGGGAAGGCTTTTGCTCTAAATGGCTCTACAACAATTGTATCTCCATCCTTAAACTTTCTCATATGAAGTTGACATGTTGTTGTTTCAACTTCCGGCCCATGGGGCATACCATTTATAACTAGAGAGCACATACCACAAATCCCCTCTCTACAGTCGTGATCAAAAGCTATAGGGCCTAAAGGATCTTTCTCTTTAATTAGTTTTTCATTAAGTTGATCCAGCATCTCTAAAAATGAGATATCAGGAGATACATTATCCAGCTTATATTTTACAATTTTACCTTTTTCATTTTTACTATTTTGTCGCCAGATTTTAAGGTTTAAGCTCATTAGCTTACTTTTACTCATATTAACCTCCCCTATTTATAGCTACGCTGGCTTAATTTAACATACTCAAACTCCAACTTCTCCTTATACATTTCAGGAACAGAGTTTTCTCCTCTGTACTCCCAAGCGGAAACATGAGCAAAGTTCTCATCATCTCTTAAAGCTTCATTTTCTTCTGTTTGACTTTCAGCTCTAAAATGACCTCCACAAGATTCTCTTCTTTCAAGAGCATCTCTTGCCATAAGCTCTCCAAGCTCTAAGAAATCTGCCAACCTCAAACCTTTTTCCAGCTCAAGATTTACATTCTCATTATCACCCGGAATATTAACATCTTCCCAAAACTGCTTTCTAAGTTCAGGTATTTCAACCAAAGCTTTTTTAAGACCTTCCTCATCTCTTGACATACCTACATATTCCCACATGATTCTACCAAGTTTTTTATGGAAGTAGTCTACAGATTTATTTCCTTTGTTATTGAGAAGCTTTTCAATTCTTTCTCTAGCTGTTTTTTCAGCTTTTTGAAACTCTTCATGTTCAGTTGTTAAGGAGTCGGGTTGGTGATCTGCTAAGTAACCACCAATGGTATAAGGAGCAATAAAATAACCGTCTGCAAGACCTTGCATTAAAGCAGAAGCTCCAAGTCTGTTTGCTCCATGATCGCTAAAGTTTGCTTCTCCAAGAACAAATAAGCCCGGGATATTTGACATGAGGTTATAATCAACCCATAAACCTCCCATAGTGTAGTGAACAGCAGGGAAAATTCTCATTGGAACTTTATATGGATTCTCATCGGTTATTCTCTCATACATATCGAATAAGTTTCCATATTTCGCCTTTATAACATCCTTTCCATCCCTCTTTATAGCATCTCTAAAATCCAGATAAACAGCGAGTTTTGTATCACCAACCCCCTTGTTTGCATCACATTGATTCTTAGCATTTCTTGAAGCCACATCTCTAGGAACAAGGTTTCCGAAAGATGGATATATCCTCTCTAAGTAGTAGTCTCTATCCTCTTCAGGAATATCTTGAGGTTTTCTCTTCTCTTCAGGATCTTTTGGAACCCATACTCTACCATCATTTCTTAAAGATTCACTCATAAGAGTAAGTTTGGACTGGCTATCTCCGTGAACAGGGATACATGTTGGATGGATTTGTGTATAGCAAGGGTTTGCAAACATTGCACCTTTTTTATATGCCTTCCAAGCTGCAGAACCATTTGATGCCATAGCATTTGTTGAAAGGAAATAAACATTACCATAACCGCCGGAAGCTAAGACTACGGCATCAGCTATGTGTCTTGTTATCTCTCCGGTAATAACATTTCTTACAACTATACCTCTTGCTTTACCATCTATAACTACAAGATCGAGCATCTCTGATCTAGGGTGAATTTTTACTTTACCCTTATTTTTCTCTTTCATTAGTGAGCTGTAAGCACCTAAAAGAAGCTGTTGTCCTGTTTGACCTCTGGCATAAAAGGTTCTGGAAACCTGAGCTCCACCAAAAGATCTATTATCAAGCATTCCTCCGTAATCTCTCGCAAAAGGGATTCCTTGAGCTACACCTTGATCTATAATATCATTTGCAACTTGAGCTAATCTGTAAACATTTGCTTCTCTTGATCTATAATCTCCACCCTTAACGGTATCATAGAAGAGTCTCCATATAGAGTCTCCATCATTTGGGTAGTTCTTAGCAGCATTTATACCACCTTGGGCAGCTATTGAGTGTGCTCTTCTAGGGGAATCTTGAATACAAAAACTCTCTATATTGTATCCTAACTCAGCTAAAGATGCTGCTGCTGAGGATCCTGCCAAGCCTGTTCCTACAACAATAATCTTATACTTTCTTTTATTTGCAGGATTAACAAGCTTTAGGTTGAATTTATGTTTATCCCACTTCTCCTGAATTGGACCTTCAGGTATTTTTGAATCTAAAACTTTATCCTTAGCCATTAATTACCCCCTCTTGTAAACATGCCCATATAGGGAAGATTGAATACCCAATAAAAATAAATAGAGCAAACAGATTTGAAATAGTTCTTAAACCTTTATCACATCTATTAGATAATATTCCAAATGTTTGGAATACCGACCATACTCCGTGACTCACATGTATTGCAATAACTAACATAAAAGCTACATACATAATAACATTTATGCTACTTTGAAAGAAGACAAGCATGAGTCTGTGAAAATCTCTCATCTCAATACCGTTAACCGTTGTATAGAAAACCTCTCCATATTTGAAATTTATGAGATGGATTACTAAAAAGATTAAGATAAGAGGTCCCGTATACTTCATTGATGATGAGGCAAAAGTAGCTCCTCTTCCTGAGTTTTTTTTCATGTAATACTTCTCAGGTCTTGCGACATAGTTTTCATACACAAGTTTAAGAGCGTACCCTCCGTGAAGCACAAATACTAGCAGTAAAATAGCTTCTGCAACGTAGATAAGCGGGTTTGAAGTTAAAGTGTAAGCGTAGGTGTTAAACAAATCAGCACCAATAATCATTAGTAGGTTTCCAATGAAATGGCTGACAAGGAATAGTGATAGACATAGCCCTGTTGCACCTACAATCATCTTTTTTACAACGGAAGAGCTTAATACTGTTCCTTTGATAAAAGCCATAGAGCACTCCTCTTTTATAGTTAAGTTTTGAACCTCATTATTTCTATCTAATAGGATAAGAAAGTTTTACCAAACAGTATCTAAATCTGTTAGTTGGTAGAATTACCCTTTCAAACATAGAACATTTGCATCCATAATATCAAGGTAAAACAAATCTAACGACAATTCTATAAAATTTTTATTGTTTTTTTGAAATAATGTTTTTAAATTATTATAATAAGTGAATAATTACTAATAAAAGTTGGGTGCTATCATGCCAGAGAACGATAAAAAGCATAAGATTGATAAAAATTTGAGAAACCATTGGTGGAGCTTTAAGGGTAGATTAGGGAGGAAAGATTTTTCTATTCGCTTTTTCTCTGCCATTATAGTTATTGTGATTAGCATCTACTTTGAGGTTTCTAAATATATTTATGGCGGATTATATACTATACTCTTGCCTTCCATATACTTTTTAATAGTACAAACAGTTAAAAGAGTTCACGATATAAATAAAAGTGGACATCAAATATCACACATTTTTAGTTCCACATTTATTGCATACCTATTTTCATTAGTAACTGTTCCTAAGAATGAGATTCCTATTATGCCACTTATCCTAATCCCCTCAGTATTCCTTTTTGCTTCAGCTTTGGTATTTATTCCTGTTCTATTCAAAAAAGGAACAATAGGGCCAAACAGATATGGAGATGAACCTAAAAAGTAAGTAAAGAAACCGAATTCTAAATAGAATTTATTATATAGTTTGAAAATATATATTAAAGATTTGAGGAGTAGATATTATGAAGAAGATTTCTGAAAAAACTGATAAAGAGGAGTTGGGGAAAAATATTGAGAGGTGTCATAAAAGAGAAGGAGTAGCAAATAAAAGCTCAAAAGATGATAGGTGGGGTTTTAGAGGTAGAGTAGGAAGAAAAGATTCTTCTATTCGCTTTTTCTGTGCTGTCATAGTTCTCATATTGGGATTTTTCTTTCAAATTTACGATCATTTTCATTTTACAATCTCTTATATTTTTTTATTCGGTTTATACTTTTTGATTATTCAGACTATTAAGAAGCTTTATGGTATAAATGAAAGTGGTTATCTGATACCATTTGTTTTTAGTTTTTCTCTTGCTTTGTATGCATATCTGGTTTCTCTATTTCCCTCAAGTGAAATAGCCATTATACCGGTTATTATACCATTTTTAGTACTCTTTTTTGCCTCAGCTTTAATACTTATTCCTGCTCTATTCAAAAAAGGAACAAAAGGGCCAAACAGATATGGAGATGAACCTAAAAAACAAGTAAAGAAATCGGATTCTAAATAGAATCTATTATATAGTTTGAAAACATATATTGAAAAATAGTTAAGGATTAGATATTGTGAAGATATTTTTTGAAGGAACTCATAAAAATAAATTTGAAGATGATAAAAAAAGTAAAATAGATAATTTTTCAAAAGATAGAGACTGGATAACACCGACTGGAAGATTAGGCAGAAAGGATTTTCTCATTAGGTTGATTATAATTGTTCTACCTACTCTATTTTTGGTAAAGTTTGAACTTTATAAAATATTTGATGAGATATACTATCCTATTTTTATTCCCCCTGCCTATCTGATAACTATGCAAACGATTAAGAGACTTCACGATATAGATAGGAGCGGTGATACGGTTTCAACCCTCTTTTCTATTCTAATGGCTACATCTATTTGGTATATATCCAATATTCTTAATGAAACTCCGCTATATGAAATCATTCCTATTTTGCTATTATCTGCTTTTTTCAGCTCTTTTATACTCATGCCTCTCTTTTTTAAAAAGGGAACAGAGGGTAGAAACAGATATGGTGAAAACCCTCAAAAGGCAGAAAAAGAGGAGATTGATGAAAATAATGGTTAAGATCTTATGAAAAATCTATAAGGAAAGATTTTTCCATTGCTTTTTCTTCTAAGAGAGCTTCAAAGTTCCTGATAGGTATCATTTGAAAATCTTTTGTTTGGCTCTAAGTGTATCAGCTCAAACTATTAAATAACCCATTCTTAACCTTTTCCAATAGAATCTATTTATCATATCTCTTTTTACCCTTCCACAATAGTTCAAGTCTCTCCTTTATCCTCTTCTCCTGACCATTTTCTGAAGGTTTGTAGAAAATCTCTTTTTCTATCTCCTTTGGAAGAAAGCTGTCTTGAATAAAGTTATCTCTATAACTGTGAGCATATTTGTAATCTTTACCGTAGTTAAGATCCTTCATCAATTTGGTTGGTGCATTCCTAAGGTGAAGAGGGATATCCAGATCCCCTGTTTTCTCAACAATACTCATTGCTCTATTTATAGCTTCATAAGAGGCATTAGATTTTGGTTGAGAAGCTAAATAGGTGGTACATTGTGCTAATATAATCCTCGCTTCGGGCATCCCAATTTTGTGAACGGCATCAAAACAACTATTGGCTAAAACCAATCCGTTTGGTGATGCATTTCCAATATCTTCACTTGCAAGTATAATCAATCTTCTGGCTATAAACTTAACATCCTCTCCCGCATGGAGCATTCTCGCTAAGTAGTAGATAGCTGCATCTGGATCTGAACCTCTTATACTTTTAATAAACGCTGAGATTGTGTCGTAATGAGCTTCACCCTTTTTATCATATCTGGCTGATGTTTGAATAGCTTGAGCTATAATCTGTTTATCGATAAAAACCACCCCATTTTTCTCTGCCATTTTGACACAGATCTCTAAGGTGTTTAATAACTTTCTAGCATCTCCACTACTTGTTGATATTAGGATCTCCTCTACATCTTTATCAAATTTTATACCAAGCTTACTTAGGATAGTATCATTTTTTATAGCATTCTCTAAAATATTTTTTAAATCTTCATTGCTAAGTGATTTTAATACCAAAACCTTTGATCTTGAAAGCAAGGCAGAGTTAACCTCAAAGGATGGATTTTCAGTTGTAGCTCCAATAAGTGTTATTGTTCCATTCTCTACAGCGTTTAAAAGAGCATCTTGTTGAGCTTTGTTGAACCTGTGTATCTCATCAATAAATAGGATAACTCTTTTACCATTTGCCGTAAGATCTTTACTGCTATTTATAATAGTTCTAAGCTCCTTAACCGATGAGCTAACTGCATTTATAGAGTAAAAGTGGGAATCTGACTTTTTAGCTATAATTTTTGCTAATGTTGTTTTACCCGTTCCTGGAGGTCCCCAAAAGATAATGGATACCATTGTTTCATTATCAATCATTTTGGTCACTAGACCATCTTTGCCAACAATGTGTGATTGACCAAAATATCTCTCCAAAGATGTTGCTCTAACTCTCTCTGCTAGTGGTATTAGATGAGGAGGTTTCTCTTGTGTAAAAAATGAGTCATCAAATAGTTCCATTGAAGTTTATCCCTGTTTCTTAATCAAAATGATCTTACTCTAAGAATAATAAGTTAAGATAATAATTG
>PDON01000031.1 GCA_002742935.1 Candidatus Cloacimonadota bacterium
TATAATTATACCCTTCGAGAACCTCAGGGTACACACACAAGATATATTTCTAATTTTAATTATTACATAAAATAGGTATTTGTTTTATATCGAACTCAGGTTAATATAGATTACATACCTACCAAGCCTCTTTACAATGTTCACTTTTAAATAAATAACTTCACCAATTACCCCAATACTGTTGACTTAGTAAATTTCTTTAAAAGACCATAGGGGAGTAATCTTTCTGTCAACTTTATTTCCTACATTGATAGATAGAGTACTGAAAAAATCATAATTCCAAAAATAAGTAGTAGAAGGAATCCACTCTTTATCTGATTTAAGCATAAAAATTAGACAACCCAGTAATGGGAAGTTTATCAAATCTATGAACAATCAAAATCCCCTCTCTTCTGACCTACTCACCATTTTACCAGACCATTTAATCTTAACCTTATCGCTATCCACAACAATATGATCCTCATCAATCGTTATAAAACTTATCTATTAAATCAATATATACTTTATCTATAGTTTTTATCTCATGAATTTATTTTAATTATAAGTTTTAGAAAAAACAATCCGATATTCTACCGATATCTTGACTATATATTCCCGATACTCACATACTCCTATCAATCTCAAATTAACAATATAGCCACCCCTATGACAAAATATATGACAACAAAAATTCAAAAAAAACAACTATCCTTATATATTCACTAGTAAATATAATTTATAAAAAAAGGCACTCTATTTGCTAGTATTTATAGCTTTATACAAACTATGGAGATAAAGATGGATTATAAAGATTATTATAAGATTCTCGAAGTAAATAAAACAGCCTCTCAATCAGACATAAAAAAAGCTTATAAGCAACTTGCAAAAAAATACCACCCTGATAGAAATAAGGGTGATAAAAAGTCTGAGGAAAAGTTTAAAGATATAACCGAAGCTTATGAAGTTATTGGTAATGAAAAAAACAGAAAAAAATATGATCAATTAGGAGCTAATTGGAAAAACTATAGAGAAGCAGGATTTGGTGGTTCAGGTTTCAACTTCAACGGAAGCATGGAGGATCTCTTTGGAGGTGGAGGAGGAAACTTTTCTGATTTTTTTAACAGTTTTTTCAGTGGAGCTCAACAGCAGAGAGCATACAACAGACCTCAAAAAGGTAGAAACTACGCTTCATCTATAAACATAACTTTAGCTGAATCCTATACGGGTGTTGAGAAAAATATTTCTATTGACGGTAAGAACATAAAAATGAATATCAAGGCGGGTATTGAAGATAAGCATAAACTAAAAATACCCGGAAAAGGTGGAATAGGCAAAAATGGGGGCCCGAACGGAGATCTCATAATAACAGTAAATGTAATCCCTAATGATAAAATTATTAGAAAAGGTAATGACTTATACCTTAAGGTAGATGTTGATCTATATACAATGATTTTAGGAGGGAAGGTTGAAGTTACTCTTCCGGATAATAAAAAAGTTTCCTTAAATATTTCAGAGCTTTCTAAAAATGGTAAGAAACTGAAAATAAGAGGAGCAGGGTTTAAATCGTATGGAAACCAATTTGTAAAAGGGGATTGTTTTTTAGAGCTTAAAGCTCTACTACCTGAGAAAATAGGGTCAGAAGAAAGAGAACTTTTTAGCAAACTAAAAGAAATAAAATATAAATAAAGGTGTAAAATGGATCTAAAAATAAAAAACAACTACAGTGGATTTACCTTAAAAAGAGTTGAAAAGATAGATGAAATAGAATCTATGGGATATTTTTTTGAACACGAAAAAAGTGGAGCTGAACTACTTTACCTAAAAAACTCTGATGATAACAAGGTTTTTATGACAGCCTTTAAGACACCTCCACCATCAGATAATGGAGTACCACATATTTTAGAGCATTGTGTTTTAGCCGGTTCCGAAAAATTTACAACTAAAGATCCTTTCAATGACTTAGCAAAGAGTTCTCTACAAACTTTCTTAAACGCTATGACATATCCCGATAAAACAGTTTATCCGGTTGCCAGCAGAAACTTTAAAGATTTTGAAAACCTAATGGATGTATATTTAGATGCTGTTTTCTTTCCAAGTATATACAAGATTGAGGAGATCTTTCTTCAAGAGGGTTGGCACTATGATATTAAAGATAAAGATGATCCTCTAAAGTATAATGGTGTTGTTTATAATGAAATGATGGGAGCTTTTTCTTCTCCCGACACAACACTCTACGACTCTATTTCAAGAGAGCTTTTTAAGGATAATCAATACTCCAATAATTCCGGAGGTGTTCCCTCTTCAATACCAACACTTTCATACAAAGATTTTCTAAATTTTCATAAAACCTACTACCACCCTTCAAATAGCAAAATATATATTTACGGTAATGGTAACATTTTAGAACATCTTGAATTTATAGATAAAAACTATCTTTCAAGATTTGAAAAGGCTAAAATAAATGCAAACATTCCTCTTCAAGTTTGGAATAGTAAGCCGGTAGATGCAGTTTACAACTACTCTGTTGATAAAGGTACAAATCTTAAAAATAAAGATTACCTCTCATACACATTTGTAACACCTCTTATTGATGATCCTAAAGAGTGTTTAGCATTTATTGTTCTTCAAGAAGCTTTGACGGACTCTGATAGCTCTCCTATAAAAAAAGAACTTTTAAAAAATGGCTTAGGTAAAGATATCTTTGGATTTTATGAGTGGGAAATCCAGCAGCCAATATTTACAATAGTATCAAAATTTGGATCTTTGGAAAATAAGGAAAAGTTTATATCAACCATCTTTAACACCCTTGAAAATATTGTTAAAAATGGGTTTGATAAAAAACTTCTTGAAGCATCGCTTACATCAAAAGAGTTTGAGCTTAGAGAAGGATCTCAGTATGGAGGAGAACCTAAGGGTCTAAACTATGGACTTAAAGCTTTAAATACATGGATTCATGATAAGGATCCTTTTATTCATCTTAGATATAAAGAAGCTATCGATCAATTATATGAGGATATTAAAACAGGATACTTTGAATCTCTTATTTCTAAATATCTGTTAAATAACAGTCATAGAGGGTTTGTTGCAATAACGCCTAAAGAGAATCTCTCTGAAGATAGAGCTATTGAGCTTGAAAAATATCTTCAAGAAGTAAAGAGTAAAATGAGTAATGAAGAGATTGAAGCTCTTGTTAATAAAAAACTCAAACTCCTTGAAAGACAAAACAGAGAGGATTCTGAAGAAGATATTGATAAGATTCCTACTATTGAATTAAAAGATATTCCACAAGAACCTGAAGATACAACTCCTAAGGTTGAAGAAACAGAGTATGGGAAATATTTAACTTTTGAAAATAATTGCTCAGGAATTTCCTACATTTCCCATAGCTTTGATATAAGTGATTTAAGTTTGGAAGAGATTCAGTTTGCTTCTATTCTATCTAAGCTACTAGGATCAATAGACACAAAAAATTATGATTATAGTAGTTTAACAAACCAAATAAACTCTGTAACCGGAGATTTTAATCTTTCAATTAAAACTATTCAATCTGTTAAAGAGAGTGAAAGCTATACTGTAAGATTTGAAATAAAAAGTAAAGTTTTAGAGAAAAATATCGAAAATTACAAAAAGGTTCTTGATGAGATAATCTTTAATACAAAGTTTGATAATATAGATAGAGTTAAGGAGGTTCTTGGAGAAGCTATTTCAGAACTTGATGATAAAATTAAAGGTGGTGGCTATGCCGAAGTTTTAAGAAATCTTTCAAACATTTCAGAAATCCACTTTATAGGTGAAAATGTTAGAGGTATCTCATTTCTAAAAATCTTATCACATAAATTGGAAAATTATGATGAAAAAGATTCTTTAAAATTAAAAAACCTTATGAGTAAAATATTTACTTCCGAAAACCTAATTATTTCCGTAAGTTCAGATAAGGGAATATTAGATAAAAATAGAGATAAATTTATTAGTTTAGGAAAAAACTATCCTAAAAGAGATAAAGGAAAGGTATATTATGTAAAAGTTCCTAAGAAAGATGAGGCGTTTATCATACCTTCAGATGTTCAATACAATGTTGTAGGATCCAATATGAGGGAAAATAATATTATTCATAGAGGCTCTCTCTATGTTGCAGAAACTATTCTTTCATTGGAGCATTTGATGAATATGGTTAGGTTGCAAGGTGGAGCTTACGGAGTAAGAGGGACTTTTGACAGAACAGGAATATGTTATATGAGTTCCTACAGAGATCCAAATATAGATTCAACATTTAAAGCCTTTAGTGATAGCGTTGAGTATCTAAAAAATCTTCAACTTGAACCTAAACAATTGAAAAGATATATTATCGGAACTATAAGCTCTCTTGACTTTCCGTTCCCACCTGAAATGAAACTGGAAAAAATTATTTCAAGATACTTATCAAAAATAGATCACTCGTACCTTACAAAAGAAAGAAAAGAGGTTTTGGAAACTACTATTGAAGATATCAAAAAGTTTGGAGAAGAGCTTTCCACTCTTTTAGGAAATAGTGTAAAAACTGTTCTTGGATCAGAATCAAAAATTGATGGTGCAAAGATTAAACTTGATAATAAGGGGAAAATAGTATAAAAGGAGGAGATATGAATTACTATTCAAAGTTGCTTTTAATTTTAATGACAATAGGAGGAACTGTGTTTTCAAATCAAGAGATACCTTTGGAGGACTTTTTTAGAAATCCTGTAAAAACATCTTACAAATTATCACCTGATGGAGAAAATCTATCATTTCTAAAACCTTGGGAAGGTAGGTTGAATATATATATCCAAAGTTTGGATAATGATAAGGAGATAAGAATTACATCTTCAAAAGCTAGAGATATTATGGGATATTTTTGGGCTAATGATAGAAGAGTTGTATATATCCAAGATACAGGCGGTGATGAAAACTGGAAAGCTTATGGAGTTGATATTGATGGTAAAAACTTCAAAGAGCTAACCCCATTTGAAAAAGTTCAAGTTAGGTTTGTAGATGATCTTGAGGATGATCCAAACTATATGTTAATCTCTATGAATAAGAGAAATCCTCAAATTTTTGATGTTTATAAAGTTGAGGTTAATACAGGAGAGATGGAACTTGTTGCTGAGAATCCAGGGGATGTACGAGCTTGGATTACAGACAACAAGGGTGATGTTAGAATCTATAACACTACAAATGGTGTGGATTGGAAGGTTTTCTACAGAGAGGATGCCAATAGTGAGTACAAGATGATTGAGGAGGGAAACTTTAAAGATAACTTCTCACCACTATTTTTTGATTTTGATGATAAAGACTTCTATATCTCATCAAATATTGGCAGAGATAAAGCTGCAATCTTTAAATATAATCCAGCTACAAAAGAGAAAACTCTAATATTTGAACATGATGAGGTTGATGTTAGTGGTCTAATGAGGTCTAAACTTAGGAAAAAGATACTAGGAGTAAAATACACTACAGATAAATCTCACTACCACTTTTTTGATAAAAAAAGAGAAAATCTTCAAAAAGAGCTTGAAAAACTTATTGGTGGAACCGTTGCTGTTGCGAGTATGAGTAAAGATGAGAAAAAGGTTCTAGTTGTAAAGCATAGCGATAGAACAAGAGGATCTTACTACTACTATAATATTGATACAAAAGAGTTAAAGAAACTAATTGATATTGCACCTTGGATAGATCCTGAAAAGATGGCTGAAATGAAACCTATATCTTACAAGAGTAGAGATGGTTTAACAATTAATGGATATTTAACTCTTCCAGTTGGAAAAGAGGCTAAAAATCTTCCAATAGTTGTAAACCCTCATGGTGGTCCTTGGGCTAGAGATTATTGGGGATTTAATCCTGAAGTTCAATATTTAGCAAGTAAAGGGTACGGTGTTCTTCAAATGAATTTTAGAGGATCCACAGGGTATGGTAAAGAGTTTGTAAGAAAAAGCTTTGGTCAGTGGGGTCTTAAAATGCAAGATGATATCACCGATGGAGTTAAATGGCTGATAGATCAAGGAATTGCAGATAAAGAAAGAATTGCTATATATGGTGCATCATACGGTGGTTATGCAACATTAGCAGGTTTAACTTTTACTCCAGATCTTTATAGATGTGGTATTGACTATGTAGGGGTATCATCAATATTTTCATTCTTCAACTCATTTCCACCTTATTGGAAACCATTTATTGAGATGATGTATGAGATGGTAGGGGATCCTAAAAAGGATGAGAAAAGATTAAAAGCTACCTCTCCATTATATCATGTTGATAAGATAAAAGCTCCTCTATTTATAGCTCAAGGAGCAAATGATCCTAGAGTACCAATAAAAGAGAGTGATCAGATGGTAGAGGCTCTAAAGAAAAGGGATATTGATGTTCCTTATATGGTTAAAGAGAATGAAGGTCATGGCTTTATGAACGAAGAGAATAAGTTTGATTTCTACAGAGCTATGGGTGAATTTTTGGATAAACATATGAAGTAGATTATAACCTATAAAAAAGATCTCCCTTTTGGGGATCTTTTTTTTATGGTAGATTTACTAAGAATAAGTATTAAAATAATAATTTTTGGAGTTAAAAATGGGAAGAGAAGAGTACAAAATATCCAACGATAAAAAGATGAAGTTTGCAACCCTATATATGCTTAACTATATGATAAATACACCCAAAAAGATTGATGTTATGCTTGACGGAAATGATGAGGACTTGGAGAGTATTTTAGAGTTTATGATGAGTAAAGACCTTATAAAAATTGATGGAGCTTACTACATCCCTACTGAAAAAGGTAGAGAGCAATTAAGGGTATTTTTAAAAAGATATCAAGATTATTTGAGAAACTATGATGTTTATTGTGCTGTTGATCTTGGAGAAGGTGAGTTTGCATTCAGCTATATTGATGATTACGGAGAGGATTTTGAAGCTTGGTCTAAATTCCTAGATGATGAGAGGTGGGAAGATTTAAGAATAGCTGTTGCAGAATTTAAAAAGATTGATCCTGTAGAGATTGTTTTTATGAGTTTTGTAAATGAGGGCTTCTATGGAAAAAGTGAAGAGGGTTGGCAGTTTGATCTACTATTAGGTTCCGTATGGGATGATATTATAGATATTTGCAACAATGCTCTACATGTTGAAGATCTTTCTTGGGAAGATGATGAGGGTTTTGTTTCCGGAGAGGATGTAATAAAAGATGTTCTAGTGGGAGGAGCAAAGCTTAATGAAAAACTCGCCCAAGATATTAAGGATGATGAAGAGTATATGGATTGCGAAACTTATGGCGAAGATCCCGATGATGATATTGAAAGAGAAAGGGTTGAGGTTATAACAACAGAAGTTTATGAAAGCTACCATGACCCCTTCTATATAAGTCCTGTTTGGTTGGTAGCACTATTTATATTTTAAGGTAGGTAGGATACAACACTAATCCCCTCCATTATTTAGTGGAGGGGTTAATTAATAGATTGAGCATTTTAGGAATAGATTTTGAACTAATCAATATCTTCATAATCAGCTTCTTCAATATCTTCAGTTCTTCTCCTGTTTATTGATTCCTTTTTTTTCTCAACCTTACCAAAAAATTTACCTAATCTAAAAACAATGGTTATTAAGAAAAAAAGGATAGCTATTTTTAATAAAAAACCCAACATACTCTATATCTCAACTTTATTTGTTAAACCATCTTTTAACTTCTCAATTATTGTATCTGCCAATTGATCAAAACTTTTAGAATATTTATCTATATTTACAACTATTAGAGGAGTCTCAGAATAGTTATTAAAGAAGTAATCATAACTTTCATTTAAACCTGCAACATATTCTAAAGTTATACTCTTTTCAAAATTTCTGTCTCTATATCTAATCTTATCAAATAACCATCTGTCATCAGCCGATCTTAAATAGACTACAACATCCGGTTTTGTTAAGTTTTTTTGATACTTAGAGGAGATTTTACTATATAAAGAGTACTTAAAATCATTGGATAATATATATGAGGAGTAGATTTTATCCTTTTCGTATATAAAATTTGAAACAGTTCTTTGATTAAATAGATCATCATAACCAAAGTTACTTAAAAGTTCATATCTTGAGATTAGAAAACTAAGTTGGGTCGCTAAGTCAACGCCCTCCGGATCTTTAAAAAAGTTGTTTATAAAAGGATTATTATGGTAACAATCAAAAAGCTTTTTAGCCTTTAATTTTTTAACCATAGTTTTGGCAAACTCATTTTTACCTACACCGGTAACTCCCTCAATAGCTATATAAATTTGATCAAATACATACATTAAAATCACCGTCTATTATTATATATGAACTATCTGAACAGGAAGCAAGAATCTCTTTAATACTCTCTTTAGTAGAGGGATCTGTAAACTCAGGATCTATTTCATACATTGGTTTAAGCACAAAGAGCCTTTCTCTATACCTAGGATGAGGTATTGTAAGATTTTCTGTAGATATTATAGAATCGCCAAAAGTTATTATATCAATATCAATAGTTCTTGGAGCATCTTTAAAGGTTCTTTTTCTACCTAAAGAACCCTCTATTTTTCCAATTTTTTCTAACATCTCAATGGGTGTTAGTTCAGTTTCCATAATAATTGCAATATTAATAAAATCATCCTGATCTTTGTATCCAACAGGTTCAGTTATATAAAAAGATGAAGATTTTACCAAATTTCCACAATTTTCAACAAGTAACCTAATAGCATAAGTTAGATTTTTCTTCTTATCTCCAATATTTGACCCTAATGAAAGGATTACTCTGTTTTTCATAAGTTTTTCATTCTTTTTTTTAGAATCCGTAATATAAATAGTTTACAAAAGAAGTTGTTAAGTTTTTATAATTTCAAAAAGTGTTTTAAATCTAAAATCTCCCCTATTTTAAGAGAGGGGAGATAATCTTAAAAACAAATTCATTTACAATTTTCCAAACATAGAGAGTTTAGTTGTTAGCTCTGTACTCAGCTAAACCTCTAAAGAACATAAGAGTAGTGAACGGTAATACATACTCACCCTCCATAAGTCTATTGATTGTTCCAAGAATAATCCAAGATTTATCAATATCCTTAATTGTATAATATTTGATAAATATTCTGAAAAGAGCCTGTGAGAACGATTTATACTTAACTTCATCAACAATCATCTCTGTTGCTTTTGTGAAATAATCTGTACCCTCTTGTGTAAAGAACCACTCTTGATCGGTTCCCGGCTCTCCAAGTTTTAGTATAATGTGCTTAATCTCTTTCTCTTCAAACTTAAAATCTTTAAACTCTTCAGTATTGAAAAGAGCGTAGGAATCATTTGTAAAGGCTTCTGCATCTTTATCGTAAAGTTTACCCTTTTCAGGATGGTTGTTCATTAGATCTATGGAAGCTTCCATAATAGATTTTTGCATTTCAGGACTACCAAAGATTGTACCTATTTTTGAAGTTGCCTTCTCTTTTTTTACAGCTTCATGTTCTACGGAGTTTTCAAAATATTTACATCCCAAACATTTCTCTTCATCTCTCATTTTTGCACAACAAACCGGACATATAATTCTATCTTCTATCTTACATGATCTTTTACCAATTTTTTTGTTACAAATTGGACATTTAGATTTAGCCATTTAATTCTCCTTAATTTCGCTCGCTTTTGCCATTAAAAAACCTATAGCTCTCTCCTTTAAAGGATACCTGCTAACTATTTCCCAAAATTTACGACTGTGATCCTGATAAATAAAGTGTGCCATCTCATGAACTATAACATAATCCAAAACCCATTCAGGATATGTAGAAAGTTTATGGTTCAGAGTTATAACTCCTCTACTTGAGTAGCATATACCCCAAGATCCTCTACCCATTTTAGTTGAATAATATAACTCAAAATTTGGTAAATTTTCCACAAAAAATTTTTTCTTTAAAAATAGAGCTCTTTCTTTAAGATAGTTTTCACTATTTTTTATACTTTTTTTCTTCTCAAAGTTTGATACTGCTTTCTCTATAAAAAAGTTCAGCTCTTCATTACTTATAGATTCTGGAGCCAAAACAATTATTTCATCATCCTTAATTTGGATCTGAACAGTTTTTCTCCTTTTTTTGGATCTCTTTACTAATATTTTATTGTCTCTTTTCAGCTCCATCATCAAGTTTTGACTTCCAGTTTTCATCACTTATTTCATTTGGATTATCTGAGTGTATAAGCTTGTATCTTCCATTACCGTGTTTATCTAAAAATACATACTTAAATCCTGTATTAAAGTATTCCCAAATTTCATGATCTCTCTTATCTCCCGAAAGTGAAGAGATATCTTTTCTATCAGGTTTACCATATTTTATCAAAATTCTCCCTCTGTCACTTTTCCAACCTTTATTAAATTCAGATCCATAGCGACTGTTTGCTAACTCAACCAAGTATAAAAACTTTGCCCTGATTCCGGGTAAGACTTTCTCTTTTTTCTTCCAATAGCCTATAAGAAAGTTTCTGATACCATCTTTACTCAACTTCTTACCAATATTTTTTTCTCTTTCTGTTGCAATACTCATTACTTGGTTAAACTCTTCCTCAACTTCACGACTGTTTAACTTTGTAATTGTTGATTCAACCTTATCGACTCCTTTTGTTACATCTTTTGCTATTTTATCAACATGTCTATATGTAGTAAAACCAACCTCTCTTTTAAACTCTTTTCCACTTGGGCTTTTCAGTAAAAGAATAAATGTATACATTCCTGTTTTTAGGTTGTGAACTTTAACTCTGCCTGAATTTATCCTAAACTCATCTTCCGGTGTGAAAAATTTTGGTTCTCCACTCGACACAATTTCACTCTTTGAATTTTTTATTACCCAATTTACTGAGTATTCTTCTTGAGTAGAGAGATTGTAAAACTCATTATAATAGTAGAGGAAAGGTTTTCTTGTTCCATATATCTTTCTCGGATTTGGAAGAAGAAACAGACCATTTTTACCAAAATATTCATCACTATTTTTATCTATATCAATACTGGAACAAAGGTCAATACTTGAAATTTTAGCATTATTATAGTTTTCTACTTTAAAAAGAGATGAAGATTCCGATATTGATAAACTTTCACTCTCTTTAGAGTTTAGATCTTTAACTTCAACATTTAAAGAATATATTCCAGGTTTCAAAACAAGCTTTGTTATTGTAGGTGTTTCAACTATAGATTTTGTTTCATTATTAGATTTTACTACAACCTTTTCACCCCAAAAATCAGAGGCAATAATTTCTCCATTCTGTAAAACTTTAATAGAAACACTAAAAGAAGCTTCCAAATTGTTAAATTTAAGAGAGTAGTTTGGTATAGAAAGATAAAACTCTACCAAAGAATACTCCTTACCAAATATTCTAAAATCTTTATAGTCCAAATAAAATTTTGGTTTTGAATATAATGCTACAATAAAAATTAAAACTATTAGTATCCTATTCAAAGAAACCTCCTCGCTCCTGCATAACTTCTTCTATAATAATCATTGTCTAAATTTGAAATTGTAACTCCACTCGATACTGAAGCATGAGTAAACTTATTTCCCTTAATATATATACCAACATGATTAATTCTGCTACTATTTATTTTAAAAAAAACCAAATCCCCTGCTCTTAAATCTCTTTTAGAAACAGAATGACCTTTGCTAAATTGAGTTCTAGATGTTCTGGGAAGGTTATAATTAAAAGCCTCTTTATACACCCTTTGTACATAACTGCTACAATCAAACCCTATTTTAGGGTTAGTTGATCCATATTTATAATTAGTACCCCAATATTTACGAATGAGCTTATCAAGCTTAGAAGGTATTGAAGAGCTGTTACCTGAATATCTTTCACTATCTCTTTTATAGCTCCAACTTTTTTTCTGTTTACCAAACTTCTCACCCTCTCCTTTTACAGCTACCTTAACAGATTTTTTCCTACTATAACTTTTTCTAGTAACAGGAGTACAGGAGAGGAAGCTTAATATAAATATTGTAATAACAATAAATTTCATGTGTTACCTTGTTTGAGTAATGATAAAACTCTAACTTTGAAGATTAATAACAGTTTCATAATTAACTATGCTTAAACCAAGATAAAGCTTTCCTATCTTAAGTTAAGAATAATATAGAAAAAAATAGCCATAAGTTCCAATACTAAAATATTTTAATATCTTTGTACACTTATGGTTTTTATAAATGAGAAAATGTTTTATTTTTTTAAAGAGGTAAAATAATATTTCTTTCAACCGAGAAAGTTAAATATATTATTTTAAAATTTTGGAGATTTTATGCTAAGTGTAATTGTAATTGTTTCCGTTGGTATGATTCTAGGATTTATACTAAGAGAGAAAACCAAAGTTTTTGTTATCAATGAAAAACTTGTTATGTATGCTATATATCTATTGCTACTTTTTTTAGGTATATCTGTAGGTAGTAATGAAAAGATTATGTCAAACTTAGATATGATAGGTATTAAGGTTATAACAATTACCGTTGGAGCCGTAACAGGCAGTATTATATTCTCTTGGATCCTGTTTAATTATATGTTTAGAGGTAAAGATGAAAAGTAGTTTAAAAATAGTTACTATTTTTATGTTTGGTGTTTTTATCTCATTCTATATTAAGAATAATTTTATTGTAAAAACCTTCTCTATAGTTGAAGAGTATGATTTAACTACATATATACTATACATTTTAATGTTTCTCGTGGGGTTTGGGATAGGCGGAGATACAAAATCTTGGAGAGTATTAAAAGAGTTTAATATCAAAATTATTTTAGTTCCTATTGTTATAATAGCAGGTTCTCTTTTGGGAGGTTTACTTTTTGGAATTATAACCAATAGTTTTACAATAAAAGATTCCTTGGCTGTCTCTTCGGGTCTTGGTTACTACAGTTTATCAAGTATAATTATTACAGAATCAGTAGGAGAAACACTTGGAACTATAGCACTTCTGTCAAATATTCTTAGAGAACTTATAACTTTAATCTTTACACCTTTAATGGTAAAATATTTTGGAAAGCTTGCTCCTATTGCTTCTGGAGGGGCTACCTCTATGGATACTACTCTTCCCATTATATCCAAATATGTTGGAAAAGATTATGCTGTTATTTCTATCTTTAGTGGAACAATATTGACTATAGCTGTTCCTATACTGGTTTCAATTATGGTTTAAATTCTATGGTGGATAAACCCTAATTTGGGTTTACTGATAAGAGTTTCTTTGAGTTACTCAAAGTTTCTACTTTCATATTACTCATAAACTTTATAATCAAACTTGTTTAATCTAAAAATAGTCTTGGTTTGACATAATTGTTTATCTAATATTTAGCATAATAAATAAAGTATTACATACAACTATGTCGATCATTCCGGGAAAAGTTTTAAGATTTTACAAAATTTATAAACTTTTTTGGGCATTTCTTTTATAACCAAAAGAAACAAAACTTTTTAAAATAGACTTTGATTAAAACTCACTTATCAGATTAGAGTATGATAGATCTTTCTTTAAGATCTCTTTTTCAATTTTACCATCTTTTATACATATAACTCTACTACAAACTTGAGAAAGAGGTTGTAGGTCGTGAGATGAGATTAAAAAAGTTGTACTATTCTCAATATTCTGTTTAGTTATTATCTCTTGCAAGGCAATTACTGATCCCGGATCTAAATTTGCAAAAGGCTCATCTAATATAATAGTAGTTGGATTAAATATAAAAGTACCAATTATTCCAACCTTCTTCTTATTTCCTTCCGAAAGATTTTTTATCTCCTTCTTAGAGTAGATTAAATCTTTATCAATAAACTTATTAAAGACAGATAACCTTTCCTCTAAAACCTTAGATGAAACTTTTTTAATATTAGCAATAAAACTAAAATACTCATAAGGGTATAGATGATTTATTAAAAACTTACTATCTATATAAATCCCTATATCCTCTTTCCATTTATCAGATTTATAAATATCAAATCCATTAACAAAAATTTCTCCACTATCAGACTTTATAAGATTTGAAAGAAGACTAAGCATTGTGGTTTTGCCTACCCCATTATTTCCTATAACTCCAACAATTTCACCTTGATCTACTCTGAACGAATCAATACTTAGTTTAAAATTTTCATAAGTTTTTACGATATTAGAAAATTTAACTACCGGAGAGTTTTTCTCTGATTTCATATAACTTTCCTTTATGATATTTTATTAAGATTACTAATATTTTTTTGAAAAGTAGGATTATGAAAAAAGATAGAACAAGCCATATAAAGATATGTTTTTTCATAATATCACTATCAACTATAATCTTAGATGAAACAAAATCAAGATCTACTACAAAAATAAGAAGATACACTATTGGAACAAAGGTAGATAACCCAAAAATAACCCCTCTAAAAAGAGAAAAATTATTCTCAGAGAAACTATTATAAGAAAAATCTTTATACTTTCTAGGAATAACTATGTGTAAAAAGTAGACAAGAATATGGTTGAAAATCAGATAGTATACTACACAAAAAAGAGGAATTAGAATATTGATTTCTGATATGTTAATAATAACTATAGATGATACTATATAGAAGAATAAAATAGTAAAAAGATAGATATAATATTTTGAAAGGAAGAAACGGAATCTATCTATATTAATAGTGCTTAGAAAATCCATATAGTTATTATCCAGATCGAGATCTCTTAATAAATTTATGCTTCCGGTAATGGCTCCAAGGGAGAAAGGTAACATAAAAAATATCTTGAAATCTGAACCTCTAGGAATAAAGACAATTAAAGAGATAACAAAAAATATAACTCCGTGTCCTAATCGTTTCTGTTTTAGAAGTTCAAACTTTAAAAATGGGATAACACCCTCAAATCTTTCTGCCTTTATTTCCTTCTTTCTTTGGGTGTAAGGTATCCTAGTTTTAAAGGTTAAAGTATTGATTTTTAATAGAGAAAAAATATTTTTATCTCTTTTCCTTTTCTTTGGAAAAAAGGATTGATCTTCAGAGAGAAGTATATCTTTAAATAGATTAAACATTAATCTATTCAATAGAGGAAGAGATAAGAGCAGAACTACTAAAAATACATATTGTTTATCTATAATCTCTTTAGTGATTAGATTTAGATTATACCTATATGACAGATAATTAATAATACTAAGAGAGAATAAAAATACCCCTAAAAAAGCTAGTTTTAAAGTTATCTTTTTTATAAATTTATATCTTAGTTTAATAAAAGTAACTATAAGGGTATGCAATACCATTAATAAGCCCATATTGAGATAAAAAATAATAGTCTCAGTAAAAGGCAAGCTATGGTATAGATTTCTATACCAGATAAGAGTAAAATGGGATAAAACTACACTATCAACTACAAAGAAAGATAATAAAGTTTTAAATATTTGAAACGAGATAAGGGTTCTACTGCCTATAGGAAAGATAGAGTACCTTTTTAAGGAGTAGAGATCTATAAATTTAAATTTATAGAAAGATATAAGGGTTAAGATAATTATTAAAGAGGATAAGTTTTTATCAGAATGTATAAAAATATCTATAATTTCAGAATTAGAGATAACTCTTGCAATAAATAATATCAATAAATTTGAGAAAGAAAACAGCAAAAAGATTAGAAGATCCATTATACCTTTATCAAATCTATAAGCTCCTCTTAAAAGGGCTTTAAACTCTACTTTAGTTAATTCAAATATTTTCATCTATCATAACTTTTTTATAGATTATTATACTTCTATATCATCAGCAATTAATATAAATAATTTCTATGTAAAAATTAAAACCACCAAAGTAAATTTATTAAAAAAAACTAAACCAACCTAGTCCAATCTTCTTCCAAGATTGAAATTTGAGTAGTTATCTATATCTCCCGTTTTAATCCTTTTTATATCAGATTCAGGAGAACTGCTATACTTTAAATCAGCTATAAGATTTTTAACCCTCATCTCCGAAAGATCAATACCTTTAATAGAGAAATACTCTTTGCTCTCAAAACTCGTAATAGATCTGTAATTTGAAGTAACCATTTCTGTTCCAATCCTATCCTTAAACTCAGATCCATCTCTATGGTTTTTTTCATCAACTCTGGAGTAGAATAGAGGAACTCTAGAATAAACGGTAAAATCTATACTATATAAAGAATCGGATAGGTTTTTAAGAGAATCTTTATCCAGCTCTTGTGATATATGTATAGATTTTAAACCCTTTTTTAGTAGAAAATCTGCTGCGAATTGATTAAATGGAGAAAAACCAATACCACCAATGAGAGAAAATCTATCTCCTGCTAATCCAAATTGTGAAATATCATTTATCTCCAAAGTAGATATTTTTATATCTACACTATTTAGTTTATTTTTTATATCTAAAAATTCATTCTCAAAAAGTATAGGGAATATAGAGAGTATAATCTCCCCCTTAAATCTTTTTGCAAAATTGTTGACAATATCAATATCTTCATCAAATCTATCAATTATAACACGATCAATATTGGGAGCCCAATCCTTAATTTGATGAGGTAAAACCCTTATTGTATTAATGTTTGAAAAGATAATAGGGATACCTTTATCCCAATCCTTACCCTTTTTATTTATGTATGAAAATCTATCCTCACTGAGCTTAGGAAGTTGATCTCTATTTCTTTTTATATGGAGAGCAAGATTTGATGTAAGATC
This sequence comes from Candidatus Cloacimonadota bacterium, assembly GCA_002742935.1. Classification (GTDB taxonomy): domain Bacteria; phylum UBA4055; class UBA4055; order UBA4055; family UBA4055. The sequence goes on from PDON01000031.1 coordinate 16,618, forward strand.
CTTTACTAAATTGTTTATTTGAGATTTTGATACCAATATATCTTGATCCATTTCGAGGTTTCCCAACCTATATCCACTTATCCCTTCGAGGAGTATATTTTCAATATTTGATAGATAAACACCTCTTGAAGCCTTTACAACCTTTTTTATTTTTACTTCAAGATCAAAGCTTCCATACTTTGTAGAAACTATTGCTTTAAGCTTTCCATTATCAATATTTAGAGAGAGATTAAACTTATAGTCAGGAATAATCTTTTTTGTATTTGATGCAACAACAACTTCATAAACTTTTGAGCCAATAGGGAACTCTTTTTCGCTAAATATATAAAGCTTATCATCAGAAAGTTTTGGTTCTAGTATAATCCCTTGAAAGATACCATTATTGGTCACTCTTAAACTTTTATCAAGTGTATCAACCTCTCTATCCAATTTAAATTTAGAATCTTTATATTCTACTATAGTACCAATATATCTACCAAACTCCTTTTTATTATCAGATGTAAGATCTGTTCTGCTCTTTACAAAACCTGTAGCTTGATCTCTACCACTATAGAGGGAAAGTTTACTCTTTCTTACACTATCAATCTCTCCTTCGAGAGCCTCTCTATATATTTTTGTTACATCTCCAACCCATTTAGGATTTTTTAATCTTCCCTCAATCTTTAAAGATGCTATATCTAGCTTTTTAAGGTAGGCTATTTCATCAATTAGATTGAGATCTTTCATAGAAAAGAAGGAGCCTTTTTCTCCATCTCTACTATATTTTAACCTACAAGGAGCTTGACAGCTACCCCTATTTGCAGATTTTCCTCCAACCCAACTGGAAAGGTAACATCTTCCAGAAAAGGAGAAACACATAGAACCTTGAGCAAAAATTTCAATTTCAAGATCCTCTTTTGAACATACAATAATCTCTTCATAGTTTAGTTCACGAGCCAAAATAACCCTTGTAGCACCTAATTTTTTACACTCCTTAATTCCAAAGCTATTGGAAGTCCCAAACTGTGTACTTAAATGAAACTCAATATTTGGATAAAACCTTTTAAGTATATCTATAAGACCAAAATCTTTTACAATAACAGCATCTATACCTACTTGAGAAAGAAACTCCAAAACCCTAAACAGCTTTTCAAACTCATTTGGTTTAAAATCAATGTTTAGAGTAACATATATTTTAACATTCTTTCTCTTTGCAAACTCTCTTGCTCTTTCATACTCTTTTAATGAAAAATTTGAGGCAGGTTTTCTTGCATTAAATGATTTTAAACCTAAATATACAGCATTTGCACCATTGTTTACAGCTTCAATAAAGCTTTCATATGACCCCGAAGGTGATAAAAGTTCCATCTATAAATCCTAAATAAAGTTTACTATAGGTTCCCGTTGTAGAGAAGAGTATAAAATATATAAAGAATAAGATTAAATAGTAGAGGTTAGATCATAAAGATATTTATTCTCTAATTCTAAAAATTTACATATCTAAAAGCTGGCTGATAGTTTTAGTTTTATACTCTTTAATATTTCTCTCCTCTTTATCGAAAGCTACACCAACACAAAGTATATCTCTTTTATCACTTAGATAAGGCTCATAATATTTTTTTTCTTTTATCTGTCTGAGTGCTGAATTAGAACTACTCATTTTAAACTCCATTACAAAAATATAGTTTTTTGTAAAGAGGACAGCATCAACTCTACCATGATTTGTTTGTTTTTCTATATCTATAATATCTGCTTTTAATAATTTTAAAATTAGATAAATTACAGTATGATAGTACCTTTCATTTTCTTTGGAAAATATTGTACTCGGTATATTAGCATAAATTGTTTTTAAGTTTAGGATAAAACTTTTAATATCATTGATCTCTAACTCTTTCTGTAATCCTTTTGTCAACTCAAAGAGATCTGTTTTATCAAAACCTGTAAACTCCCCTATGAGATAATCATAGAAAGAATCTTTTACCTCTTTGTTAGGATATGCCAGTTTATAACTTTCAGAAAGATCGTTAGGGTCTACTTTTTTATCCTTTATTGTTAAATACCCTGCTTGAAATAGTAAAAGAGTAGTATCAATATTGTCTAAATCATAAGAATCAAACACCCCTCTTTTAATCTCAAAAGATCTCTCAAATTTATCTATGTCAATATTTTTCTCTCGTATCATCTTTATTAAAAATGTCGGAGTCCCTGAGTTAAACCAATAGTTATTAAATGATAAACTTTCAAATAGATTTAAAACGGAGTATGGATTGTACATAAAGCTCTTACCATCCCAGCTATATCCATTGTACCATAGTTTGATAAATCCCAATAGTTTATCTCTATCAATATTAAATTTTTTCTCTATTTTGATTAAATAGTCAGAGTAGTTTTCAACAATCTCTTTTTCAGTGTATCCTGTAATCTGAGAGTATTTTTCGCTTAATGTAATATCTGTTAAATTATTAAGTTCACTAAAAAAAGAGACTTTACTAAACTTAGAAACTCCAGTAATAAATAGGAACTTAATATATTTATCGCTATCCTTTATTATAGAGTAGAAATCTTTCAAAATCTCTCTATTTATGTTAGCCATTCTATTACTATCCTTTCCAAGATAATCAATTATTGGCTTATCATATTCATCAATTAAGATTACAACAGGATTTTTTTGGCTCAAAGCTATTATCAATTCCCTAAATTTTAGGGAGTAACCACTCTTTTTAAGAGTAATTTTGTAATTTTTTGCAATATCATTAATAATTATCTCAAGAGCTTCTTTTAAGGTGTAAGTATCAAGTCCAATACCTGATAAACTTATTTTTATAACTGGATATTTTTCTTCAAAGTTCCACTTATCATAGATCCAAGTTTCTTTAAAAAGTTGTTTATTACCTAAAAATATCCCTTCTATTGTATTTACAAGTAGAGATTTTCCAAATCTTCTTGGACGAGAGAGAAAACAATATTTATTTGATTTGATTAATGAATCTATTATTTCTGTTTTATCAACATATATTAAATTGTTTTTGGGGAATTCAGATAGTTCTTGTATTCCTAATCCTAGCTTTTTCATATAAAATATAGCTCCAAGCAGTTATCTTTTATCTAAGATAATAATAATTGCTTTTGATATAAATAAAAATATTTTTCTACATTTAAACAGAGTGCCTGCCAACTTCGCATTACTGCGTCATCGATTTTTTCTGCAATGGATCGCATAAAAAATCAATTCCTTGTACTACTCGTTTCTAGCCAGTCTGACTTTTTAAGGGAATCTCATTTAAAGAGGGCTTTTTTCTCTCTCTTATTATTAAACAGTTTCATTGTGTAGCCAAAAATAACCCCTCCAATAATAGAGGCTATAACCCCTCCAACTAAGCTTTTTAAGGTTATCTCTTTATCGTAGAAAAAGTAGGGAAGTATTATAGAGTTGATTAGAAATATAAAAGTAGCCCAAACCATTCCGGACATAAACCAATTTTTTTCGCTAAATGGATTATCAGTTTTTTTTATACTAACATTCTGATACCTTTTAGGTTGTTTTTCTAGCCATCTTCTCTTCAAGCTTTCTCTAAACCACCCCCAAATTGGATATGTTATCAAAAGTAGTAAGAAAGTTGTTAGGTTTGTTAAACAAGGGATTATCTTTCCACACTCTTTACAATAGAGTCCAAACCAATTTTTAAATGATGTTCTATTCTCCAATGCCCAAACTCTGCTATCGTGAATAGTTTTACAATGAGGGCAAGGAACAAAGGATCTTTCAAACCTAGGTTTATCAATAGTTTTATCTTCTATGCTAATCTTGGGTATTCTCTGTCCTAAAATTAGTTCATTAATTGCTAGAGCTGGATTTAAGATCCAATGTAAAACCATCCAGTTCTTCCAAGTGTAAACCTTATATCTCTTTTCATCAAATTTCATATTAAGATATCCTAATACAGTTATCTTTTATCTACATATTTATCTTTTCCATCGGTCAGCCATTCTAAGCTAAACTTAACAAATACATTATCCTTATACTCATCTCTTTCAAAAAACAGTCCAATATCCCCATTTTTAAGAATAGTCATTGATGAGTAAGCTGAACTTCCTTCATAAATGGTTTTCCCTTTTGTCCAAGTTTTCCCTTCATCATAACTTATTCTAACAGTCATATTCTTTCTATCGGTTTTATCATTTGCATTGGAAAATAGAATCCTATCCTTGTCAGAACCACTGTCTATTGAACTATACCTAACTATACTTGCATTACAACCCGGGTCAACTAGTGTAGGATCAGGTTTTGATACCCAAGTTTTTCCTTCATCGTTAGATATATGAACATATCTATAACCTGCACCACCGTTTATACGGCTATTTACCATCCAACTACCATCAATTAGCTCAACTACCTTTGACTCATCACCATTTTCTATTGGAGTATCGATTAAATACCAGCTCTCTCCATGATCTTTACTAGCAAAAAGGTGGAGATGGTTTTTCAAATTTACCATAGTGTGAACCAATTTTCCACTACTAGTTTGAATCCCTCTTCCTGAAGTAATAAATTTAAAATCTTTATGCCACTCCGGTTTTGCAATCTGTGAGGTTATATCAACCGGCTCGCTCCATGTTTTACCATTATCAACACTTTTTGTTACTCTCAAGTAGTAAACATCCTTCTCATTATCTAAATCCATAAAGTTAAAGAATAGAAAAACAGTTCCTGTAACCTTATCTACAATCATAGATGGATCTGATGCTGACTTTCCTAGAGGATAGTTAACTATAGTTTCAATCTCAGACCAAGAATCTCCATTATCACTGCTTCGTCTCATAACGATATTTATATCTCGATTCCATTTTAGATCTCCACATGAAGGAACTCTTTCATCAATAGTAGCAATGAGATCTCCATTTGGTGCTGTTACTATAGAAGGTATTCTATAGCATCCAATTTTTTTATCTGTTTTAGTCTCAAATAAACTCTTAAAAATTGGTGTGTTCTCCATATTTTCTTTACCTCCTATCATAGGGGAAGCTGTTAATGATATTGTTGCTAAAATAATCATGTATAAAATTTTCATTTTGATCTCCTTGTCCATTAATTTTAAGTTCGTTTTTATGCCTTCTATTTTAAACATTTTTGAAAAGTCTGATAGAACTATTCTCATTTTAGTATCAATAAACTTTTTTTTCAAGAGTTTTTTAAATGGGATCTACTAAAAAAGGCAGGAAAAAACTACTTTCAGCAATACCTATTTTACAATGTAAAATAAAACAATGAAAAATATTTTTCACGAGTAGTTAAAACATTCCTTACTAAAAAGGTATTGCAATTAGCTAACTTATTAGCTATTTATACTATTCGTTAAAAAGTGATATGAAAAGGTTTATCTTTTTTATAAATTGTTATAAACAGAACAAATTTTAGGATCTATTATGAGTAAATTGCCACCACTTTATACGGAAGAGTTTGATTGCAAAGGTTGTAATAAATGTATAAGAGAGTGTAATACCAGAGCCATAACTTATGAAAATAACCATGCGAGAATTTTACAGGAAAGGTGTGTCTTTGGTGGAAGATGTGCAATTATATGCCCTGCTCAAGCAAACAAGATAAGATCCGATATTGATGAGGTTAAAGATCTTCTAAATTCGGGAGCAAAGGTTTATGTTAGTTTGGATCAATCATATCTTTCAGATTTTCCAAATTTGGATTATAAGAAACTTATAAAATCAATTAAAAGATTGGGTTTTGAAGAGGTTTCTGAAACCAGTATAGGAATGCAAGAACTCGTAGCTCACATGAAGGATTTTATGAGAGAGAAAAAGGAGGGGGTGTTTCTTCTTTCTGCATGTCCTACAACAAATATGATGATTGATAAATATCATCCAAACCACTCTAAAAGAATCTTCCCTTTTAAATCCCACTTTTTAACTCATGCAGAGATTCTCAGAAAGATGTATGGGGATGATATTAAGGTGGTTTATATAGGGACTTGTCTTTCCGTAAAGGTTGAATCTGATGAAAATAAAGAACTTCTCAATAATACTTTAACATTTAAAAATTTGAGAGAATGGTTTAAAAGTGAAAATATTGATCCCTATAAAGAGGAGATTGATAACTCTCTTGATTTTGTTCCTTACAAATGCAGCAGTAATATTGAGTACACTGTTTCCGGAGGGATTAAAAATGAACTTATGAGATGTGGAGAGTTTAAGAATATTAACTTTATGAAATACTCTTCAGTGAATAATATAAAGAAAGCTCTATCCGGTATTGACGCTCTTTCAAAGAGAGGAAGCTTTTTTATAGAAATTTTTGCATGTCCCGGAGGTTGTATCTACGGTCCCGGATCAAGAGATGAGTCTATCTCCGTTAAAGAGGGGGAGGTTGTACTCCATACGAGTAAAAATAAATATACAAATGGCTATGTAAAAAAACTCAACTCAATTATACCTAGAAATATCTATAAAAAAGTTACTTTGGCAAAATATGATGAAAAAGAGCTTTCCAAAGCTTTAAAAACTTTGGGTATTAATTCAAAAGAGGAGGAGGTAGATTGTGCCGGATGTGGATTTAATACCTGTAGAGAGTTTGCTTGGGCGTTGCTTGATGGAATGGCAAAGCCAACTATGTGTAAAACATTCAGTAATAAAATTTTGGTAAGACTTAAAATAAAGGATAAAGATCTTAAAGAGAATCTAAACTTACATCAAGAGATTATCGACTCTGTACCAATACCAATTTTTTATAGAAAACAGGATGGAACATTTCTTGGATGTAACAGGTCATATGAAGATCTTAGGGGTAAGAAACGAGAAGATATAGTTGGAAAAAGCGTATATGATCTATACCAAAGTAACGATGCAAAACTCTCAAATAAGATGGATAAAATATTAATGGAGGATCAAGTAACCCAAGTTTATGAACATACTGTTACCAAAAAAGAGGGTGATATGCATCTTTTATACAACAAGGGTGTTTATAAAGATACAGATAATAAGGTTGCAGGTATTGTAGGAGCTATTTTAGATATTACCGACAGAGAAAATTTTAGAATAGAGCTTGAAAAAGCCAAAGAGCTCGCAGAACTTTCAGTTTCTCTTTTAAAAGCGATTCCGGCAGGAATTGTAATGGTTGATGAAGATTTAAAAATTATAGACAGTAACCATAGTTTTGCTTCAATAGCGGGAGAAGAGATTGAGGATCTATTTGAGTTTAATCCGGGATTAAAGGGTGCAGATATTACCAAGATTGTCGATTTTCATAAATATTTTAGCTCTGTTTTCCAAAATGGAGAAAATATTCTAAAGAAGGATATAAAAATTAATGGAAAGATCTATGAGGTATCATTCTATACAATATCAGATCAAAAGGTTGTGGGAGCTGTTCTCCTTGATATGTCAAACCCTTCATTAAGAAATGAGGAGGTTATTGAAAGAACTGAGGAGGTTATAAAGAGAAACTTAGATACCGTTCACAAGATAGCTTATCTTCTAGGTGAAAATGCTGCAAAGACCGAAGATATGCTAGGTTCTATAATTGAGATCTATAAAAGTGGAAAATAGAGTATGAAGAGAGATAGGAGTTATTTTACCGATATATATTGTGATCAGAGACATAAAACGGGGAAATATTGCTTTGGAGATGTTTTTTTGAACAGGAGGATAAAGGAGGAGGGTAGGACTCTTCTCGTTCTTTCCGATGGTATGGGTAGTGGTGCTAAAGCGAATGTATTAGCTACTTTAACAGCTTCTATGAGTATCAATTTTAATCTTTCGAAGGGTAGATTAAAAGAGGTTTCAGAGATAATCATGGATACTCTTCCCGTATGTAGTGTTAGAAGAATTAGTTATAGTACCTTTACAATTGTGGAGATAGAAAATGATGGAACTACCCACTTGGTTGAGTTTGATAATCCTAAAGCTATAGTGATAAGGAGGGGTAAACTTCTTGATCTCGACTATGAAAAAATAGTTCTTGGAGGTTCTAAACATGCGGGAAGGGTTATGACCTACACAAACTTTATGCCTCAAATAGGTGATAGAGTTGTTTTCTGGAGTGACGGTGTAACCCAAAGTGGAACGGGAAGTAAAAGATTACCTCTTGGTTGGGGTTTAAAAGATCTTACAGATTTTGTACTAAATATAGTCTCATCCGATAAAGATATATCCTCCAGAAGGCTTTCAAAAAAGGTTATAAACAGAGCTGTACAAAACGATATCTTTAAACCTAAAGATGATATAAGTGTTGTTTCAATATTTTATAGAAAGCCACGAAAACTCCTAATCTGTACAGGACCTCCCTATGAGAAATCAAAGGATTATCAGTTTGCAAAAGAGGTAGAAAGTTTTAATGGTGAAAGAATTATATGTGGAGGAACTACAACAGATATATTGATAAGAGAGCTTGATCTTAAAGTTGAATCTGAGATGAAAGTAACGGATAGAGAACTTCCCCCTATCTCATTTATTGAGGGTTTTGAGCTTGTTACTGAAGGGGTTATGACTCTCGATAAGGTTTTGAGATTGCTTGAAAATTTTGATGGAGAGGAGAATCTCCAAAATGGTCCTGCCGATAAAATAATAAAACATATTATAAGTAATGATGAGATCTATTTCTTGACCGGAAGCAGATTGAACGAAACAAACTTTGACCCCTCTTTAGAAAATGAGATGAAGATTAGAAAATATATTGTTGAAAGAATAAAGGAAATTTTAGAGGAAAAACTTATTAAACATGTAAAAATTAAATTTATTTAAGGATTGGTATGGAGTTTTTATCACTATTTGACAACTACTATATTGTTGCAATATTTGGAGCTTTATTTGGTTCTTTTCTCAATGTGGTAATTTATAGAGTCCCAATAGGAAGGTCTATATCCTTTCCCCCATCATCCTGTACAGATTGTGGAGCAAGGATAAAATTTTATGATAATATTCCCATTATAAGCTATCTCTTTTTAAGAGGAAAATGTAGATCTTGCAAATCACATATAAGTATAAGATATCCACTTGTGGAGTTTACACATATGGTTATATATCTAATACTTTACAAAGCTTTGGGGTTCTCTCTAACACTTCTTGTGGCACTTCCATTTACATCTATACTCTTTGCTATCTCTGTTATAGATTTAGAGACCTTTACAATACCCGTAAAACTGCAAATAGCACTAATTACTACCTCCATAATCGGATTTATTTTAAACTACTTTTTCAACATAGTTAATCTTACACCATTAGAGATGATTTTGGGAGGGGTGGTAGGTTTTTCCATACCTTTCCTCATTGGAGTTATAGGTAAAATAATATTAAAACAGATGGCAATGGGTGGTGGAGATATTTTTCTTCTTGCCTACGGTGGTATTCTCATAGGTTGGAAAAATACAATACTCTCATTTTTTATAGCTTCACTTTTAGGGGTTATTTTCTATTCCATTCCTGCCATAATTGAAAATTTTAAAAAAAATAGTAATACTATCTCACTGTCAAATAAAATAAAGTTGAGAGATAGATTTTTAGATCTTTTACTAAATTACAAGCTGAAAGGTGAAAAGATTGAGTATAAACCATCATCTTTTGAGGAGGAGTTGACACTTTTTTTCTTCTACTATATGACTGATACGGGGAGAAAGGGGGATAGTATATTAAAAGATTTGAAAGGAGGAACTGTTAAGGAGATTGAATCTGTTTTATCAAAAGATTTAGTTGGTTACAGTGACTTTAATGAGAATCTTAAATTTTTGAAAGAGAAAAGCAAAAAGGTTAATCCTAAACTTTTTGAACTATTATCGACCATAGAACCGAGAACTGTTAACATGATACCACTTAAAGAGCTTAAAGCTAATATAGAAAACTTAGAAGTAGATAAACTTTTAGAACTTCACAGAGCTTATCAATACAGCGGAAATAGTGTAGAGCAAAACTATATTGAGGAGTATTTTGTTAAAAACCATTTTGATAACAACTCGATACTTGAATCAATGGCTTATGATTTTTACAGTGATCAATATTTGAGAAAGTTTAATCAATATAACACTATCTTAGAGAGTAGAGAAAACAATCTCGATAGTTACTACTATAAACTAATTATCTATAAACTATATTTTTACAGAAGAAGATTGCCTCTGGGACCATATCTTTCAATAGGTATGGTTTTGACTCTTGTTTGGGGGGAACAATTGATAAGATGGTATCTCTCCATAATTTTACCATAAAAATTATTTTTTTTATGGATATGGGTTGACAAAATAATAATTTATTACTAAATTTCTACTCGCTCTTTAATACTAGGCCGTTTACCCCATCAACAATCATGTAAGCGGCCGTTTTAATTTTACATTTTTATATACAGCTCCCATAATCGGGAGCTTTTTTGTTTATAATAAAAAATATATATCTTGCCTAATAAAAGATTGTTTTATAAATTTAAAATGAAAACAACGAAAAGCTTCGTAATTAGAAAGGAAAGAGGTATGAAAGTTATAACGGTATTTTTACTATTTACTCTAACACTGTTACATAGTGAAAAGAGTATTACATTGGATTATAAAAAAGTAAGCTCTATTGTAGGTGATGAAGATAAAGGATCAATGGTTTATGATTTAAGTTACTTTAATATAGATAAATTAGGCAATATCTATATAGTTGATGGGAAAGAGAAAAATATAAAGGTTTTTGATTCTAGTGGTAAATTTCTTTTTAAGTTTGGCTCAGAAGGTCAAGGCCCCGGAGAATTTATTGTTCCACAGAGTATTGTAATAACAGCAACAAATATATTTGTTGCTGATCAAATGGGAATGAATATTTCAAAATTTGATCTAAAAGGGAACTTTATTGAAAGTTTACCTGCTGAAACAGGAGTTCCTTCATCAATAAGGAATTTGGGTAACGATACTCTCTTAGGTCTTGATGCAGGTTCCGATCAAAAAGATGGCAAATTTTTTGTTGTTGGTTCTCTCAGAATATACGACAGCAATATGAAAGAGAAGAAGGTTGTCGATAAATTTTCTGCACTTTTAGATCTGAAAAATCCTCAGTTAAATCCTATGGATCTTTTACCGGCATTTTGTGGAAATGAAAATAGTCTCTACTATGGTCTTATAGATGAGAATAGGTACAATATAAAGAAGCTAGACCTAGCTTCCGGAGAGGATGCTCTTATTAAACGAAGATACAGAAAAGTAAAGATATCCAGCGAGGAGATAAAGAGGAGAAAGAAGAGTGTAACAGTAAGTGTCCAAAGTGATAGGGGTGGTGGATCTGTTACTAATGAGATAAAAGAAAAATATCATAAAGCTATTCAATCAATGTGGTTAGATAAATATGAGAACCTCCTTGTAATGCCAGCAGATCAACTTTATACAGATAAGGTAGAACTGGATCTTTTTAAAGGCGATAAGTTTATTGGAAAACTGGATTTCTCAGCTTTTGAAGTGGAGAGAGGTCGTGGCAGTTCAGAGCATATAAAATTTTGTAACGATAAACTTTACATAGGGAGGGAAGATGAAGACGGATATCCTATCATAGACATCTATGAATATTCATATGATATTAAATGATAAAAACAGTCATCTAAAAAAATTAAAAATATTCTATTTAACAATTTATGTAGATATATTCTGGAATATTTCGAAAAGCATACGGTTAATATGAGAGAAAGAAATTTAAGGTTATATTGACATTGTGTTAAAGTTTAAGGAGATATAGTTGAAAAGAATCATTTTTATCCTGTTCCTATTTTCATTCACCATTTTTTGTAATGATAATCCACTTCTTGAGGATGAGAAAAATACTATAGATATTTTTGAAAAAACAAGCAACTCTGTTGTTTACATTAAAAATAAAGGTCTAAAAAGAGACTATTTTTCAAGAAATGTTTTTGAGATACCTCAGGGTTCAGGTTCAGGTTTTATTTGGGATGATACAGGGCATATTGTTACAAATTTCCATGTAATAGAGGGAGCAAAGATATTAACAGTAACTCTCTTTGATAATAGTGTTTATGAAGCAGAGGTTGTGGGAGTTGATCCTAATAAAGATCTTGCTGTACTAAAAATTAATGCACCTCAAAATAAACTTAAACCTATAGAAGCAGGAAATTTTAATACTCTAAAAGTTGGTAGAAAGGTGTTAGCTATAGGAAACCCTTTTGGACTTGATTTTACATTAACAACAGGAATAATCTCTGCAATGGGTAGAGAGATAAAATCAACCACCGGAAGGACTATACACAATGTTATCCAAACAGATGCTTCAATAAACCCCGGAAATTCAGGAGGTCCTTTAATAAATTCAGCCGGTAAACTCATAGGTGTAAATACGGCAATAATAAGCCCTTCAGGATCCAGTGCAGGAATAGGTTTTGCAATTCCTATCAATACTGTACTACAGATAGTTCCACAGCTGATAAAATTTGGTAAAGTTATAAGACCCGGCCTAGGAGTTATTGTTTTAGATGATACCTACTCCAAAAGATTAGGGATTGAGGGTGTCGTTATAAGAGAGGTTGAGAGAGGATCTGCTGCAGATATTGGAGGGCTTCAAGGTTTAAGAAGAAATATCTTAGGTCAAGTAATATTGGGAGATGTGATCATTGGTATTGAGGGTGAAGCTGTAACAAATGGAGATGAGCTTTCAGATCAACTGGAAAAGTATAGAGTTGGAGATATTGTCAGCGTAATAATTTTAAGAGATGATCAGCATTATAGAATAAAAATAAAACTTCAAGCTGTTAACTAAGACCTTAAATTATCAACAATATTTTATGGGATTTCCCCAACTATATTTTATTTCTTTTCCGGGATGAAAAAATAGATGGCTTTACCTCTTTTTCACCAAAAGAAGCTCCATAAAAAGTTTATATATTTTGGAAAAATCTTAAAACTTTTCACTAGACTGATTGACACAATTGTATCTTTCGAAAACCTTAGTTTATAAAATCTTACAGATTATTTCTATTTATTACAATAAATATTGAATAAATATACTAATATCAAACTAAAGTTAAATCTAATATCTCCTGTATCTAAATCTATAAGGAATCATCCAGCTGAAAAACTTTGTTCTCTTACAATCTTTACAAGATATTCTAAACAGTAGATAGTTTACCCATACAGTTGCAATAATACCTTTTATGATTGTTGTAGATGAAACAGTCCACCATATTCCAACTATTCCAAATGAGTAGGCAGATGTTAAAAGATATGCTAAAGGGATTCTAGCTCCTGTAAAAACTATACCTATAACAGATGGGGGTATTGTTTTTCCAAGTCCATTAAATGTTCCGGCTGTAGCTATCTCAACACACATAAAAATTTGAGAGTATGCAATTATTTTAAGATATATAACACCATACTCAACAGCCTCCTTTTCAGGAATAAACTGTCCAAATATCTCCTCTCCAAAAAAAAGGAAAGAAATTGTAGCTAACAAACCTACAAAAAGAGTCATAGAAAATGTATAGATATACCCTTTTCTAATTCTTTCAAGATTTCCGGCTCCCATATTTTGACCTGTAAAAGATCCTATTGCTGTTGAAAGTCCACTTGCCGTCATCCATGATACAGATTCAATTTGGGCTCCAACACTCATAACAGCAACCGCTGTAGCACCCCACTTTGATGCTAGTTGGGATATAGTAAATGAGATCATTGCAAATAGTGCAGAGTGTAATGCTATGGGAAAACCAAGTTTTACGACATACTTAATATCATTAAACTTATTGATTAGTTTAAATTTAAGATCCGGTATTGGGAACTTACCTCTTATATAACTACCTACAAATAGTAATCCTACCAATGCTTGGGAAATTACAGTTGCAATTGCAGCTCCCTTTACCTCCATAGCCGGGAAAGGTCCAAAGCCATATATTAACATAGGATCTAGGATAATATTAACCACCAAACCTATGGTATTGAAATAAAATGGAGTTTTTGTAACACCTGCTCCATTATATATTCCTGTAAATGTAGGATTCAGATACATAAACATAAATCCTAATGAAACAGTTCTAAGGTATAAAACACCATTAGTAAGAACAGATTTATCCTCAAACTCAAAAGGAGAGAGTAGTGTTGGAGCAAAAAGTTGAATTATAATTGTATAACTCAATGCTATAAGAATAGCTATTAGTAGTGATGTTGATGCTTTGTTTCTGGCATCGGTAAAATCTTTTCTTCCTATGGCTTGACTAACACTAACTTCAGATCCAACCTTTGTGAGAAATCCAAGCGAGTTTCCAAACCAAACAAGAAAAGCAGCACTACCAACTGAAGCAACAGCTTTACTGCTTAGATTTCCAAGCCACATCATATCTGTCATATTATAGGCCATCTGAACAAAACTTGTAGCCATAATAGGTATAGCCATCTTTACAAGTTTTGAAAATATTGGTCCTTCTGTCAGATTGTTATAGTTACTACTCATAAACCTCTCTCTTTCTAAATTTCTAGAGGTGGATTATATTACTTTTTTTCAAATCTGAAAAGAAAAATTTAACAAGCTTATATTTTTCCATTAAATTTTTGAGATTTGAATTTAAATTTTTAGTCCCTGTAAAATAAGCTTTCTATCATTTTGGATATAACCCAAACTACAATAAAAAAACAGATTTTATTACCTCTAATCATAATATCAAGCTATATTATACCATAATAAAATCTTATAGGTGGGGATTTGAAAAAAATATTTTTTATAGCCGGTGAAGTTTCCGGAGATATGTATGGAGCTTCTATTATTAATCATCTTAAAATTATGGATAGCGGTATAAATATTTACGGTATTGGTGGCGAAAAGATGAAAGAAAGCGGTCTTTCTCCAATATTTGACATATCAAAACTTAATTTTATGGGCTTTTTTGAGGTTATTAAAAACATATATACCATTAAAAAACTCATAGATCTTACCTTAGAACATATTGGAAAAATAGAACCTGATATAATCTTCTATATAGATTTTTCGGGTTTTAATCAAAAAATTGCGGAAAAGGTGAAGATAAAATATCCTAAAATAAAAAATATAAAGTTTGTATCACCTCAAATTTGGGCTTCGAGATATGGAAGAATAAAAAAGATAACCAAAGTTTTCAATAGTTTAATACCAATTCTTCCATTTGAGAAAAAAATATACAAAGATTACAACCCGGATTTTGATTGCCAATATTTTGGGAATCCATTGAAAGAGCAGTTAAATCTAAAATTTACTAAAGATCAATTTATTGAAACATTTAATTTAGAAAACTATGAGAAGATTATTTCAATTTTTATTGGTAGCAGAAAGCAGGAGATTTTAAACCATTCTCGGGTGATCTTTGATCTTTTAAAGAGGTTAGAGAACAGAAACTATATATTTCCAATGGTAAAATCCTCAAATTTACCCCAAGATCTTTTTAAAAAGTTTGAGAACCTAAAAAATGTGATAATAGTTGACTCCAAATATCAATGGGATTTTCTCTCATACTCAGATTTTATACTATCAAAAAGTGGCACAACAGTTTTACAAACGGTTATAGCCCAAACCCCCTCTCTACTATTTTATAAAACTTCAAAATTAAACTATTTTATCGCTTCAAAGATTATGACTATAAAATATGTGGGATTACCCAATATAATATTGGATAAACCTTTTATAAAGGAGTTCCTCCAAGAAGATTTTACAGTTTCCAATTTGATTGATGAGATGGATAGAGTTTTTAATGATAGAAAGTATCTCAAAAAATTTAACGAGAATATTGGAGAGGTGAACAAGCTCTTAGGGGATGAAGGGGTTATGGAAAGGATAAGTAGATTTTTAATTAATAATCTCAAATTAAAATCCAACTAGGAGCTTTTACTGTTTTTCATTAGAGATTATCAATATTGATAAACAGATAAACTATTGCTATCTCTATCAAAAATAAAAATTCTATTATCGTAAACAAATAATCTAGTTTCAGGATTAAAAAAATCTTCAGTTGTTAACTCATCAAATTCAACCCTATTTAGAAAAACCCCGTCTTTAAAGATATCTATTACAAAGTTATTTTCACTATCCTTAGATCTTTGGAGAGAAACTTTTACCCATAATCTTCCTTGATTATCTACAAATAGATTATTGATAGCTTTCTTATATTTTACCTCAGGAACGCCTGACCTTGAGCCTATTTTTTTCATAGCCTTGTTAAACTGTTCTGACTCATCATCTGTAAGTTTTATCTTTTTATACCATTTTTCAATATTATAGGTAGGTTCGCCATTGAAGTTATAAACATTGATAGAGTATCTATTCTTACTATTTGATGATATAAAAATCCCCTTCTCTGAAACTGCATAAGGGGAGATAATGTTTAAAATATTATTGTTAGGATCTGAAAGATTTATCCTATTTGGAACCAATTCTTTAATAACTTCAAACCTTTTATTAAGAATAGAAAGGTTTAAACCTATCTCGTTTTTTTCTTGATTTACACCACCTACATAGCCAAGAAACCTATCTTTCCCAACTGGTTGAAATAGTTCAATCAACTCATTTGAAAGGAAAATATCTCCAATATAGTTTCCATCCTTATCCAATTTTACAATCTTTTTTTGACCCGAGTTTGCAACATAAATAGTATCCTCTAATATAGCCATACTATTTGGAAATGATAACTCTCCGGGTCCCATACCTTTTTTAGATATAGCTTTGATAAAATTTCCATTGGAGTCATATTTTTTGATATTTGATTCTATAATATCCAAAATATAGATATCTTTATTTGAATCAACAGATACACCTACTGGTCTTTTTAAAACTTGTGAAGAGTCCCCACTATTTCCATCTATGGTAAAAATCTTTTTAGGTTTTAAAATTAGTTCTTTAGAGGGTTTATTGCTGTTTTTAAAGGTTGTAATTCCACCGATCTCTTTAACGGTATAGTTTCTTTCGTCCTCTTTAGAGCAACTTAAAATTATGGTTGTAATAATAATTAAGATAATAAATTTCATATCTACTTTCTCTACTGCTTTAGTTTCTTGATCTCTTCCTCAGATAAACCTGTAAGATCTGAAATCATATCAATAGAATAACCTTTTTCTAGTCCATTTTTAGCAATCTCAATAGTTCTTTTATCTCTCCCTATTTCAATACCTTCTTCTCTTCCTTCCTCTTTAGCAGTATCCAAAGAGTTGTTTAAATCTCTATAGTACTTTAAGCTATCCTCATAAGCCATATACTCTTCCCTGGTGAATTTTGCTATTTCAGCAGTTTTAAAAAGTTGTAAAAAGATCTTCTCCTGTAGTTTCTCAGGAACCCTTTCAAGCCTATTTAAGTTTTTGATAACATATAGCCATTTATCAAATTTAGTTTCAAGTTCTTCAACACTTTTATTGAATTTAGGCATTTCAAGGTAGATAAAATTTAATTTATCTGAAAAAATCTCATCTGTTTCCAGTTCTTTTAGTTTAACATCGTAACGAAATTTATTTGGATAATCTTTATCCTCATCAAATTCAAAATCTAGGATTGCAATAGTGTATATTTTTTCTAATTCAAAATTCCAATTGCCTCCTTTTTTTGCTTGTTCTTGAATGGGAAAAGTTGAGTAGTATAAGGCTCTATCCTTAAAAAACTTTTGCTTTGTCTTCTGTAGTTCAACTATAAACTTTTCACCTTTATCATTTTCACAATAGAGATCAAAAATTGCTTTTCTATCCACCTCTGTTGCTCCAAGGTTCTCATTTTTTAGATAGGTTATACTTTTAATATTACCCTCTTCATCTTTCAGAAGTTGGTTTAAAAAGTCTAATAATAAATTTTTATTAGGTTCTGTTCCAAAAAGCCTTTTAAATCCATAATCTGTGAAAGGGTTTATATATTTCTCTCTAAAATTGTTCATAGCTTTTTCCAATGATTAAATTGCCATAGGTGTCAATACAATATAACGATTCACAATTGGTTTTTCAAATTGTTACTATCTACCTTACTATATACTCCTCTAATACCCTGTCAACAATATCCGAAAAATCTATTTCAGCTGAATTATGGAGGAGTATGTTTAAGTTTCCACCAAATTTACTATTAAGATTTAATAGGTATCTAAGAGTTTCTTCAAAACTACTATTTCCATATGTTGTAAATGTTGTATCCATAATATGTAGTGGGGACATAATTAGATCAGATCTTCTATCATTGGTATGATCCCACCCAAAATATGGTTTAAAGGTTCCATTTCTAAAACCCCAACTTCCGGAAAACCCTAGAGAGAAATCATTGATTATTCCCCCCTCTATTGCAGATTTTATAAGAGTTTTATAATCAAATCTCAAAAAGTGGGATCTTCCACAATCTACTTTTGTGTTTATAGTTTTTTCTAAACCCTTTCTCTCCTCTCCAATCTTTGATGAGAAAACAGATTCAAAACCATAGTGTACCCCTATTTTGGATTTTGAGATTTTTTGATATATAGCTTTGAAATCCTTATCCTCTGTAGAGTAGAGTTTGTCGTGAATAGATCTATTTGACTGAATAATAAAGAAGTATTGATCTAAACCATATCTCTCTGCCAGATTAAGATAACTATCAAACCTATCCCAAGGATCCCTTTTTGATTGGAGTTTAACCTTTAAATATTGGGTTAGATTTTTTAAAAATAGATTTAAATTTTTTCTTTTTATAATATCACCCCCCAATGTTTTTAGAGGGGTTTTAAACTTAAACAATTGATCTATATCGTGGGTTAGTATAACTCTACTTTCATAAGATTTTTCTATTTTTAAAATATTGTAGAGGTATTGTGAATATAGATCTGCAATAGGTATATGAAGTAGGTTGTTTTTCCCTAAAAATGTATCTTTATAATCCACTCTTCCAAATCTATCCCTCTTTTCAATTGAGATTTCGCTATAGCAGGTAAGGATAAAGAAGATTGTTCCTATAATATCTATATCATAAAAGTAGCTATTCTCAGATTTTTCACACTTCTCAGATCCAAAAATTATAGGTACTTTTTCAGTGGGGAAGAGGTGAAGGTTTTCAATAGTTTTTAGAGATATATCCCTAATCTTTTTATAATAATTTTTAAAAAAATAGTCGGGGAAACTTGCTCTGATATCTCCAAATTCAATAGTGTAGCCACTGAATTGATCTATAAACTCAATACCATATTTTTGATTGGAGAATATAAAATCAAAGATATACTTTTTCTCTTTAATATGGGTATTTGAAGTTGAAATTTTTACCAATCAGAACCCCTTTCTGGTGGATTTGGTGCTGCTACAGATACTGCAAAAACTTTTTTAGCTCCATTTGAGATTAAAAGGTCCTTAATCTGTGAAGTTGTAGCACCTGTTGTTACTACATCATCAACAATATAATATATAAAATTGGGATTGGGAGGATAGTTTAGAGAAAAAGCACCTTTCATATTCTCTTTTCTTTTTGTTTTGGAAAGGGTTGTTTGAGATTTAGTAAACTTAGATCTTTTTACCATATCATCAATAAGTTTCCACCCTGATACACTATTTATACCCTCTGAAATAAGCTTTGACTGATTGTATCCCCTCATATAAAATTTATGTTTATGGAGTGGAACAGGAATGAGAGCTATATCATCTCTACCTAGAAAGCTAACTAAAGATCTTCCTAGCATCTTTCCAAGTTTAAACCCTATCTCTCCTCTAAAATCATATTTAAGAAGCCAGAGCAATCTTTTAATATTTTTATCAAAATGGTAGAGGGAGTAGAAATCTTTTGAAAAGTTTTTAAATGGTTTTAGCTTCAATAAGCATGATCTGCACACAAAGGAGCCCTCTTCAATCTCTTCTAAACAGAGCACACATCTATTTGGAAAGATATAGTTTAGTAAAAGATTTACACCACTCTTGATTTTATAGATTACCCTTTTCATAAATCCTTATGATTCCATTATTTTAGAGATCTCCTGCATAAACTCCTTTACATCTGTAAATTTTCTATAAACAGAAGCAAATCTTACATAAGCAACTTCATCAATAGTTTTTAAAGACTGCATAACCATATTTCCAATCTCCTTAGATTTAACCCTATCTTGATACTTATCTGAGAGCTTAAAATATATATCCCTGCTTATCTGATCAACATCGACATCTACAGCTCTCTTTCTAAGAGCAAGATTTAAACCTTTTTTGAGTTTATTTATATCAAACTCCTCAATACTACTATCCGATTTTATAACATAAAGTTCACTTCTCTCTACATATTCATAGGTAGTAAATCTACTATTACAGCTAAGGCAAGATCTTCTTCTTCTTATCGCTTCACCATCTTTTACAGATCTTGAATCTATAACTTTGCTCTCTAAAAATGAACAACGAGGACATTTCATTAGGGGATCTCCTTAAAATAGTATCCATAAATTTTTCAACAACTATATATTATAAAATAAGATTAGATATGATAGAATCAAAATTAAAAGAGAGTGAAAGGAAGAAGACGGGAGACGGGATTGTGAATTGTCTACCTGTGCGTGTTACGCACGCAGACAGGTGAATTATGGATTGTAGAGTCGCTACAAGTAACGGCTCAGACTGGCTAGAAACGAGTAGTACAAGGAATTGATTTTTTATGGGATAGGAGACTAGAAATACTAGGTGATCTATGTGCAGAAAAAATCAATGGTACAGTAATATGGAATTTATCGGAAGTATAAAAAGCCTCTTTATTGAGAATAAAGAGGCTTTTTATATCAGTTGATAAATTTTTCTATCCTAAGCTAGATTGGTATTAAAATAGTTTATAATATAACATCCATTTTCCATACATTATACTTACCATCTTCACTTCCTCTTTGGGAAAGGAAAAATATATGTTTCCCATTATTGTACCAAATAGGAGAAAGGTCGTTTCCTCCATGGAATGTCAACTGTTTCATCTTAGTGCCATCTGTCCTTATCATAAAGATATCTAAATTTATTGGTTTTGTATCAGTCCCTCCTGTAGTACCAACAAAAACTAAATTTCTTCCATCGGGAGAAACTTGAGGACTTGAAAAACCAATTTCAGGATCACTTACCAAAATTGTTTCAGATCCGGTTCTAAGATTAACCATCCAAATTTCACCCCTATTATTACCATCTTTACTATTTCTAGTAACAAAAATAGTTTCTCCATCTGGAGATACTGAAGGAGTAAATCCTTCTGTATATTGAGTATTTAAAGAGGTTTCAGTATCATAGCTCCATATTGAGTAGTTATATCCATCACTTTTTGAATAGATTATTGTTCTACCATCTATGGAAAACTGTGGAGAATATTCGTTTGCTTGAGTGCTTACTAATTGCTCCACAGCTACTCCTCCCTCACTCCTAATCTTAAAAATATTTGAATTATTATTTTTAGTTTCTGAGAAAGCAATATATCTATTGTCAGGAGAGAAGCACATTGCATTAATATTTCTATTAAATGTTCTTTGAGTTAAAGCTCTACCTCCTAGTACAGATTTGATGTAAAGATTATGGTACTTATTCTTGCTTCCAATGTACGCTAACTTTCCATCTGTTGATAAAGCTATTTGTTGAGAAGCATTCCAAATTAAGTATTCAGAACTAGTTTTATTGTTATAAAGTTTTCTAACAATTGGAGCATTAACATTCTCACTATCCTCTGTGTATTGAACAAGTTTAATTCCTGCTTCCTCGGGAACATAGATCTCCTTATAAATTACTACCTGTTGGGAAGCACAACTAACAAGTAGTAGAAAAGACAAAAAAAATCCTAAAATCTTTAACACAATTCCTCCAAATTAAATTTAAAAATTATATCCTAATCCTAAGTTATAGGTTGAAATAGGTGTGACAATATCAATATCACCTTCATCGTAATCCCATTTATAACTCATCTCGGAAAATCTAATCTGTAATGAGATGTTAAACCTATCTGTTAAGAATCCAAAAAATATTGAAGGTTTAATATAGTCCATTCCTACAAGTTTATCCTCATCAAATGATTTTTCCCATTTCATAAATCCCCATGCTATCGGAGCTATTTGGATAGATGAGAAAAGGTGCTGATTTTTTCCAACCTTATAACCTAACCCAATACCAATTCTACTTTCAAAATTCATTATTGAGCCTTCTTCATTAATGTCTCCATTTTCAGCTTCAACTGGTGAGTATTGAGCTGAAAGAATAGTGAAATCTGTAAAGATATTAAACTTTTTATCAATATTTAGATTCCAATTGTAAAGTTTTCCAAAATCAAAAGAGTATCCAACCTTACCTCCACCTTCAATTTCAATCTCTCTTTTAGATTGATTAATATTCTCAATATTAAAATCTTCGCTAAAACCACCCAGTGGTAATGCAAGATAGACTCTTGAATAGTATTTATCAAACAATGACTCGGTTACTATAGCTACATAAGACTCTTCTTTGCTTGTTGAGCCACCTGTAAATTGAGCCTGTAAACTTAGCAAAGTTAATAAGAGAAGAGGTATAAGTAATTTCATACTAATTTCCTTGTATTAGTTATCTGTTTTAGGGGTTGTTTTTTCTTGCTGATCATCCTCTTTTACAGATAGTAAAATATTTTTTCTTTCAAATTCAATAGGAAGATCATTAATGCAGTAATTGATGTAGAATATACTGAACAGGAATGTATAATAAATATTCATTCTATAGTCCAATTTATACTCTTTTAAAGCGTACTCTTGTATTGCATCTCTCACTTTAAAGACCCAAATATAGACTAGAATTGCTAATACTACTTTTGAGGTTATAAAGAGGTTCAATACTATTGGAGGAGATATTAACAGAATTAGATAGAACGGAATGAAAAAGTTTATCGCAAATAAGAATATAATTGCAATAACTAAATTATTATTCACCTTCTCTCCTCTTGTGATTTTAAAGATCTCTTGATTGTGTTTGTACATCCATGCAAATGGATAGAATGAGGTTGTAAGTATGGTCAAAAGAACTAGAATCCATGTTTTAGAATCAATTCTATCCCTTAGATCCGATATTGATTTCATTACTCTCTCCTACTTTTATTTAAGTTTTCAATAATATTGTGAAACTTATCTCTACTATCTGTAATTGTATTTATAGGGGTTATATTTTCTCCCTCAAGTTCAAATACATTCCAAAATCTTCCCGAGCCGTTTGTTGGAACATTGTAGGTTTCTATAAGATTAGATCCTTTATATACTTTCACTTGTGCTCCCGATTCGGTAATAGAAGGAGAGCCTGAATAGTTGTGTACTATGTATTTATATACACCACTGGTTTGGTGATATATTGTAATGGTCTCAGGTCCAAATGCAGAAATATCATCTAGATCCAATTGGGCATATACCTCCCCATCATAACTATATGTTTTATAGTCGAAATAGATATGAAATTCAGAACTTCCATCTCCGGTTGGACCTATGAGGTGAGAGTCTAAATCTGATGGGGATTCTCCCCATGTAAGTACAATTCTAATCTCATCCTCTAAAAGTATTGGTGTTATACTGCCGTCTTGATTCTCGGTTGTTTCTCCTCCTAAAGAGATTACAGAGAAATATAGGTCTATATAGCTATCCTTTGAAGCTTCTATTGTATAGTTTCCTGCCTCAATATTTTCAAATAGGTAGTTTCCCGATTCCCCTGTAGTAGTGGAAGCAATAAATTCACCACTAGTTGAATTAATACCTTTTCTCAACTTTAGAGAAACACCGCTTACGACTGAATTATTTAGAGCATTTCTTATGGTTCCGGCAATATTACCTTCACCAAAATAGGAATTATCTATTTGAAGAATAGGCTCAATCTGTGTTATCAAATTGCTTTCTACATCTATATTATAGTATACTTCCGTTATATAGCCAACTTTACTAAAATGAGCTTGATACCCCTCTCCTTCCGGAACAACAATTGAGAAATTACCATCTTGATTTGTGGTAGTAGTATAAACTGCCTGATTTAAAGAAATTTCAACATTAACATTTGGCAACCCATTGTTTGATTGAGAATCGAGAACATTTCCCTCAATTGTTCCACCTTCAGCCGGAATTAATTGTGTATCTATTTCAGTAGTTTCATTGGTAAAAACAGAGATATTATTTACTACTTTTTCAATATATCCATCCTTTGAAAACTCTACAAAGTAACCGGATCCTTCAGGTGTAATAACTTCATAACTTCCATTTTGTTCACTTACAGATGTAGCTATTAGATCAACACCATTTGTTACCCTTATGTATACAAAGCCAAGTGGTTCTCCTGTTGAATAGTCAGAGATATGCCCACTAATTTTTCCATTATCGGTATCCGCTTGAGCAATAACTTGTGAATATGATATTATATCTGGTTTATATTTGTCAGTAATGGTTTCTCCTAGGACTTCAACTTTTACACCAACACCACATCCTATTCCTCCTGTAAGTTTCCATAATGGAGTTAAAGGATCTTCATCTATTACAAAGTCCCCCTTGAGATAACCTTCTATGCCTATATATGAAGTTGTTAAGCCATAAAGATTTAACCCTATTTTTGACATTACTCCAACTTTTGCTGATCCATTTAGAGAAAGCCCTGGTGCTATAAAACTAGGAAACAGAATCTCCTTTTCTGCAATATAGTCCCACTCACCATTGTTATAGGCAATACCTGTAGTAAAAATAGACTTTTGTTCTGCACCCAAGGTAACAGAGGTTGAAATAGAGGCTTTACCATTTAGATCAAATTCTAGTACAGGAGTAATGATTACCCCATTTATAAAAATTGGAGTAAAGTTCATTGATGCTATGGGAATGGTTTTATCTAAGAAATCTATTCCCTGTTCACTAGTTATTGTAATCTCTCTTGTTATTGTAGAGGTGTTTTGGAATAGAAGTTTTTCAAGTGTGAAAAAATCAAGATCAAGATCAAATTCAAACTCCGGTTCAATGGTAACTGACCCTGAAACCGTAATTTTTTCACCATTGTTATTTTCAATCTCGTATTCCAAATTAAAGTTAAACTCCCCTCTGCTGGAGTTTTCTCTGTTAAAGGTAACCCCTTTAGCACAATCCGGTTCTTCATTAAGGTCATCTAAAGTCAATTCTTGTGTATGGGATATATGTAGTTTTTTAAAAGCATCCTCAAGAGTTGATTGAGATGTATTGAACTTAATCCCATTTTCAATGGATTCAACCTTTCTTAAAAAACCGTTAGGAGCAGCTTCAGTTGGTGGAGATATTAAAATATCACCCACATTTAACCCTGTAAGATCAGATGTTAAATGATCAAAAGTAATGACTCCACTTTCCTGATCAAATGAGGTTATTATATTTGCTAACTCCTCTTCTAATATAACGGTGTTATCAGCTAAAATAGTTTTATTATCATTTAGCCCATTAAACCAAAGACCGTTACCTTCATTACTACAGGAGGTTAAAAGGATAACCGTAAGCAGTGATGAAAGTAAAAGGTAGAATAATTTTTTATACACTATTTATCTCCTGTTTTTTTGGTTTTATTTTTGTCTGTGGCTGTAACATTTACATAAGTGGTATCTTCATTGGAATAATCAGATCCATCATTAACTTTCCATGTTATGGTTCTCTTTAAAGGATTGTCCTGACTTACTCCATTTGGATCTTGATCAGTATTTTTATATTTAATAGATTTTAGAATATCTTCATACTCTTCTATTGTAGCTTTTCCGCCTAGAATCAATACACCGTTCTCACTGTCAAAGGAAGCCGTAATATCTTCACTTGTAGTATCATCAAGAGTTAAAATATCTTTGCCTTTAATATAGTTTACACTAATTTCAACCTTTGCTGAGTCTATTTCTTCATCATCTACATCAGTTACAGTTATTGTACTACCTTGAGGAATTAGTAAAGTATCATTTTGCCCCTCTTTGAACTCTATAGTGATATCAGGAAGTTCTATTACTGGTGGGTCATTTACAGGGTTAACAATAACATTAACAGTATCAGATGCAGTTGCTTTAGAAACTCCATCATTAACTGTTATAATAATAGTTTCACTTCCATTCCAGTTTTCTGGTGCGGTAAGTGTTGCTACTAAACCTTCAAATGAAACTGAAATAGTATCATTTTCACTTTCACTTACTGATAGAGTTAATACATCCTCATCAATATCAGAAATATACTGTTCAAAATTTACTTCAAGATTTCCATCCTCATCAAATGTAAAGCTTTCAGGAAGTTCAATTGTTGGAGCATCATTAATAGGATTAACAATGATTTCAGCGGTATCACTTGCAACAGCCTTACCTTGGTTATCGTTTACGGTAATC
>PDON01000041.1 GCA_002742935.1 Candidatus Cloacimonadota bacterium
TTCCGAAAGTTCACAAGAGATTAAAAAGGTAATTAAAGTTATTGATGATATAGCTTTCCAAACCAATCTACTGGCATTAAATGCTGCTGTAGAGGCTGCCAGAGCAGGAGCTCACGGTAAAGGTTTTGCCGTTGTTGCAGACGAGGTTAGAAACTTAGCTCAAAGATCAGCAGAAGCCGCTAAAGAAACAACTGAACTTATAGAGACATCAAATAAGAAGGTTGAAACAGGATCAAATATAAGTAAAGAAACCATGAAATCTCTTGAAGAGATATCAGTAAATATAACAAAAACAGTTGATCTTGTAGAGGAAATTGCAATAGCTTCAGAAGAGCAGGCTAAAGGTATTGAACAATCCAACATTGGACTTTCTGAAGTTTCAACTGTTACTCAGAAAAATGCAAATATGGCAGAAGAGAGTGCTTCTGTTTCAGTAGAGTTAACATCTCAAGCTGAGAATCTAAAAGAGATGGTCTCATCATTTAAATTGGATAGTAGCTTTACGGTAGGATCCAATATTAGAAAAAAAGAGAGAAAATCTGATAGAAGAGTTAATAAGATTGAATATAAAAACAAACAGGATCTTATTTCATCTAAAGAAGATATAATCTACGATGATGACTTTGGTGAGTTTTAACAACAAAAAATAATCTTAAAATATAAAGGGTAGTATTTTTACTACCCTTGAGGTTGTTGAAAAAGTCAGACTGGCTAGAAACGAGCAGTACAAGAAATTGATTTTTTATACGATTTGAGCCTAGAAATACTAGGTGATTTGAGTAGAAAAAATCGATGACGCAGTAATGCGAAGTTGACAGGCAGTCTGAAGGGTAGTATTTTTACTACCCTTTATTTATATAAGCTAATATCTTAAACAAGTCTCAACTAAGCATAAAAAACACCTATATTCTTAGAACCTAATTACTGTCTGAATTCAAATGATTAAAATAGTTCAAATATTCAACATTTCTATTATTGGAAAATTTAATCACTTTCTCAAACATAATAATCAAAGAAGTAAAACTATCCTGATATCCCGACTTAAGTTTTATATCACACTCCAAGAAATATTTTAGAGATCTACTCAATTCAGAAAGAGTATAGTTCTCGGAACACTTTATTACATCTTTATCTCTCCATGGATTGGTAAAACCCAAGTCTCTAGCAGAAACAGCAATAGAAACCTTTCTTTTTCTTGCATTGGAAGAGATCATAAAAGCTGATGTAAACAGTTTTGAAAAATAAAGATTAATACCAATAGGATCGTTCTTACTCTCCTTCATTTTCAGCATTTGATCAGCTATTTTTAAAGAGTTTTTAAGATCTCTGGAAACTACACTCTCCTGCAGTTTAAAAATATTAAACTCCTTAGATACACCTAAAAGAGATGTAACAGTATTCTCATCTATAATCTCATTGTTATCAAAGAGTAAGATCTTATCTATTTCAGACTTTAGTGATTTAATATTTCCCTTAACGGTTGAGATTATAATATTTATGGCAATTTTAGATATATTTCTATTTTTACTTTTAATATATGAATCAACCCATGCAAAAAGATCCTTCTCACTCTTTGGCTTAAACTGAATGGAAATACCTTTTTTACCAAGTGTCTTAAAAAACTTTTTTCTCATATCCGGCTTATTTGCCGTAACTATAAGTATAGTTGAATCAATATCTTTTGAAAGAAAAAGCTCTAAAGATTGATAGATCTGAACAGACATTTTATCAATTGTCGATATAAAACAAACCCTATGCTGACTCATTACAGGCATAGAATATAAACTATTACTCAAAAGCTCAGGAGATATGTTCTCTTCTGATAATTTATCAAGATTAAAATCAATAAAACTATCATCAACATAATGAGATATAATATCCTCTACAGCCTTATCAATTAGATACCTCTCTTCTCCATAAAGAAAAAAAACAGTATTATTCTCAATATCCTTAGTAGTAATATTTTGATCCTTTGCCATTAGAAAAAATCCTCCAGAAAAGTTTAAAAACTATCTTTGCAATTTCTGGAGCATTAAATCTTTATCCATAATATCGGTAAATTCAAGATAATTATCACCTGTATCAAAAATAAAGTTTGTTATACACTCTTTTACTCTCTTAATAAGAAGTTCAGTTTCCCAAGGCTTTGATATATAAGCATCAATACCAGCCTTGTTTATAGCATCAATAGTATCTTGATGAGAAGCTAATCCTGTTAATAGAATCTTTTTGGTAAACTTAAACCTATTTGATTCCTTTAGTTCATAAAGAAACTCAACTCCTGTTTTTTCAGGCATTATATGATCACAAATTATTAGAGCCGGTTCCTCATCAATCTCATCAAATTCTGCCAAAGCATCTTCAGCAGATTCACAATCTATAATCTCAAATCTTTCATCTAAAAATGAAAGCTCTCTCTTAACTGAAGCTAAAACCTCAGGTTGATCATCAACACAAAATATGTAATACATAACTACTCCTTTATAGGAAGTTTAATATTAAAAGTTGTTTCCTCTTTATTACTTGTAAGAGTTATTTCTCCACCATAGGTTTCAATAACCTGAGAAACAATTGAAAGACCCAAACCAAGACCAAAACTCATTCCGTCTACCTTTGTAGTAAAATTTGGTTGAAAAATTGTGTTTTTTATATCTTCAGGTATTTCAGGGCCATTATTTGAAATAGAGATAAATATAATCTCCCCCTCCAATTTAGTGGTAATTGAAACCCTTTTATTCTCCTGAGTATCAGGAAATGCTTCAACTCCGTTTTTAATTATATTGGTAAAAATTTGCACCATATCACCACTGTTACCATCAATAGGCTTAATATTATCTCTATTGTTAACTATTTCAACATCTTTTAAAATAGATTTAAGAAGAACCAAAGAGGTATCTATAGAGGAGTTTATATCAACCTTTTGATTTTTAGACCTTTCACCTCTTGCCATCTGATTTATAGAGTTAACAACATGAGAAGCCTGTCTTGCTGAAAGTAGCATATCCTTTATGGTTGTACCAAGTTCTCTCTGATTATTTAACTTTTTAAGATCTTCTTCACTGTAGCTAAGCAGTTTCTTTAAATCGATAAAATCAGTAAGCTCTGCAATGAGCTGAGACCTATGCTTAGAAATTTTATATTTTTTTTCCAAACCCCTTGCCTCTTTTCTTACCTCAGAACCTCTCTTTATTCTACCGGTCTTGGAAGCTTCTTCAATCAACATATTATTATCATTTGAGATCATTGTTGAAAGCCTCTCTTTTAGCCATAAAGAGCCTTGTTTTAGAACGGCTATCGAATTGTTTAGTTCATGAGCTAAACCTGCTGCCATCTGCCCTAATGAAGCCATTTTTTCAGATCTGTACAGCTTCTCTTTGGTATCATCATTCTTTGCTCTTATCTTTACATTTCTCTTCTGTCTCTTGTAAAGATCCTTAACTACATAAGACATAAAAACTTTATAAAGATTATCCGTATCACCAAACTCTTTCTCAAAAACTTTCTCATCTATCCAAGATATTGTAGAATCTTCGTCACATATAATTTTAACAGCACTTCTATTATCCCCCGAAAAGAAAGAGTACAACCCCATTAACATTCCGTGAACAATATCATTAATTTTATACTCTCTATCATTAAATTTATCATAGACGGAAAATTTACCGGATTTAACATAAAATAATCTATTATTAAAATCTCCAATAGCTATAAAGATTTCACCCTTTTTTATAGTAATATACCTATCACTATTGGAAAAATATCTTCCTTCAAAATTTTTAAAATCAACCATTTTTATAACCGTTCCTATTTTACTATAATTTAGATTAAATTTATAAAATGAACAAGATATAATCTTTTTTTTCAGTAGGTTCTAATTAAAGAACCCAATACTCTTTAGTATAACCATAAGACCAAACATTACAACCATACCAATTAGACATATTATTGTTCCCGATATCATCATATCCTTTGTTTCAATAGTTCCGGTACTGTGAGCAATAGCATTTGGAGGAGTACTTACAGGTAGAGCCATTGCAAGGGAAGCTGCCATTGTTGAAGCCAAGATTATAAGCTTACTTCCACCAAAAGCCTCTAAACCTGAAAGTGAGGCACCCAGAGCCGCAATAATAGGAAGAAGAAGGTTAACTGTTACAGTATGAGACATAAAAGTTCCCATTGTAAGGGTAAAGAAAGGTACTACAATAATTAGCACTAATGGAGACATCTCTCCAAAAGGAATAGAGTTAACTAAAGTTCTGCTCATACCTGTTTTTTCCATTGCCATACCCAAAGCAAAACCACCTGCAACAAGCCACAAAACATCCCAGCTAATACCTTTGAGATCCTTTTTGTTTATAACGCCGGTAACACTGAAAACAGCAACCGGTATCATGGCAACAACATAAGAGTTTATTCCGTGTAATTTTCCCGTTAACCAGAGAATAATTGTAACTCCAAAAGTTATGTAAACAACAATAGCTTTCCAACTTTTCAAAAATTTACCCTTAAGATTTATCTCTAAGCTTTCTGCTTCAGGCTTAAACATTGTCAAAAGAATTAACCAAGAGATAAGAAGCATAACTACCACATAAGGAACTCCAAAACCCATCCACTCTCCAAAATCAATACTATTGTTACCGGTTAGGTATTTAAGAGCAATAGCGTTTGGAGGAGTACCAATAGGCGTTCCAATTCCGCCAATGTTAGCTGCTAGAGGTATTGAAAGAGTTAAAGCAACCTTTCCTCTATCTGTAGGAGAAAAAGATTTTATAACCGGAATTAATACTGAAAGCATCATTGCCGTTGTTGCTGTATTACTCATAAACATAGAAAAAATAGCGGTAATTATCATTAAGCCAAGCATAATATTTGCAGGTTTTTTACCAAACGGCTTTAAAATAACTCTTGCCAAGTTCATATCAAGCTTATATTTACTCGTAGCAGAAGCAAGAAAAAATCCCCCTATAAAAAGAAAGATAAGTGGATGGGAGAAGTTGTTAAAAATATCTCCATACTTTATAATTGTACCTTCTTTGAAAAATGAGAGCCCTTTATCTGAGAGCATCATCAGTTCCAAAAAAATAACCAAAACTGAGGTAGTGTATATAGGTATTGGTTCAGTTATCCATAATACAGTTGCCAAAAGAAAAATAGCAATTACTTTTTTCTGAGCAGGATCTGCTACAATTGATTCAGGAAGGAATAGTGCTACGAGAAATAGAACAACTCCTAAAATAATACCTATTTTTTTCATGTAATCCCCTTTTTTGAAAATTTTACAAAACTATAGAAAAAGAATAATCAGTTGATATAATAAATCCTTCTTTTTTTATATCTATTTATTAAAACCAAAACCAAACCATATAAAATTAATAGAGTACCAAAAAGATTACCCAAAAAATTTATGTAGTAGGAAATTCTATTGAAGATTGTTGTTTCATTCATTAATCCAACAGAAACAATCTTACCACAATTGTCGTCAAAATCTATACTCTTTATAAAAGATCCTGTTGGTGTAAAAATACCTGTAAAACCTCTATTTGCTAATCTGAGTATAGGCTTTCTATTTTCAATAGATCTAAAAACATTAAAACTATTATGCTGATCTATCTCTCTGGAGTTTTCATACCATGCATCATTTGAAATATTAATTATAGCACCGGATTCCCTACATTGCTTACTAATAAAAGTAGGAAATATAGCTTCATAACATATGTTCACGGATATATTTTTACTGTCTACCTTGAAAGGAGTTAAATCCTCTCCCCTATTAAAATTACTTTGCCCTAGAGAGATATTTTTTAAAAATGTAAAAATATCCGAAAAAGGGAAAAATTCCCCAAAAGGAACAAGCATAACTTTATTGTATTGATCAATTCTCTCTCTGCTTATAGAGATTGCAGAGTTATATTTTTTTACTTTATCATCAATAAACTTATAACCTAAAGAACCTGTAATAATAGAAAGATTACCATTTTTAGCAATTTCTCTAATTTTTCTTAGATCACCTATATTGTTTAAAAGATAACTTGGATAATTTGTTTCTCCCCAAACAATAACGTCAGGATTAAACTTCTTTAAAGAATCAGTAATAAAGATATGTCTATCGAATATCCTACCCTTATTGCTCTTTTCCCATTTCTCTTCAGCTCCCAAAGAAAGATGTACTAAACCAGCATTAAGAGATTCTTTTTTCAAATAGATACTATCTATACTATCTACTCTAAGTTTACCATAAATTAAAATTGGAAAAAGTAATGTAAAAAGTATAACAATGTACATAGATAATTTTTTATAGGATCTATTAAAGTAATTTTTAATGATTAGATAAAGAATCAGATTAAATAGAAGAAGTAGTAGAGAAATACCCGAAGCTCCTATAATATCAGATATTTGAATAAAAAGGTTAAAATTTACAACACTCATAGATGGTACTACCCACGGAAATGAAAGTTCTCTATAGCTTATTAACTGTTCGGTAACTAACCACAGAATAGGAACAGAATACAGAAAACTCTTAGGCAATATTTTTTTCACAATAGTTACAAGATAACCAAAGAGGGAGTATTGCATACCAACAAGTATAAATAGAGAAAAACCGGATAGTATTCTTATAACCAAAGAAGCTCCTCTATTTTCAAATATCCAATGAACTGAAAAAAGTGAGGATATAAAACCAAATAGAAACAGAAACTTAACTATATTAAAATTATTCTCTTCTCTATCAAAAAGAAAAAACATTGGTATAAAAATTATAAAGGGTAACAAATAGGTATTAAAAGGAGGTAAGGATATTCCAAATACTATTGCTGATATAAAAAAGAGATATTTGTTAACCAACAAAATAAACCTCTCTTCCAAAACAGAAAAAACTTATTGTAAAAAAAATCAAAATTCCAATTAAAAAGATACTATACCCACTCAAACTCAACTTGATCCCTTAAAATCTTATCAACAGTGTAATTAATGTAAGGTAACTCCTTTAACAAATCCTAATTTTAAAAAAAATATTAAACAATAAACATAAAATTTATCATACCATCTTAAATTTATCTTACTTTCATTCCTACTTAAATTTTCAAGAAGTTTGGAGTTTCTATGTTTACAGGTCTGGTTGAAGAAGAGGGGAAAATAACCAAGATTGTAAAGGATCAAAATGGTTTAAAAATTACTATTGAATGTAGTAAAATTATTGATGATCTCAAAGTAGATGATTCCGTTGCGGTAAATGGAGTTTGTCAAACAGCTGTAGATGTTGAAAAAAGCAGCTTTACAGTTCAAGCCATAAGGGATACTATTGAAAGAACAACATTCAAATATTTAAAGAATGGAGAAAAAGTAAATCTCGAGAGAGCAATGAAATTGAGCAGTAGGTTTGGCGGACATATTGTTCAGGGACATGTAGATTGTGTTGGGAAAATTACAGATATTAAATACAATAGTTTAAGTACCACATATTCAATTATCCCCAAGAGAGAGTATATTAAATATTTTGTAGCTCACGGATCTGTTACCCTAGATGGAGTAAGTCTTACAGTTCAAGAACTTTTTGAGAGCTATTTTACAGTATCTATAATTCCTCACTCACTTGCAAACACAGGAATTTCAAGATGGAAAATTGGAACTGAAATAAATATTGAGTGCGATATACTAGGTAAATATGTAGATAGGTTGTTGAACTTAAAAGAAAGTTCCATATCTATAAACAGGTTAAAAGAGTTAGGTTATTAATTTTATTAAATGGAGAGATTATGATTTCCAAAATTGAAGAGGTAGTAGAAGACCTTAAAAACGGTAAAATGATTATTCTTATGGATGATGAAAATAGAGAAAATGAGGGTGATCTTGTTCAATTATCCGAAAAAGTAACCCCTGAATCTATAAATTTTATGGCAAAGCACGGAAGAGGATTAATATGTATTTCTGTTACCGAAAAACTTGCTTTAGAAAAAAAATTAAAGTTAATGACTGACAACAATACAGAATCAAAGCATACAAATTTTACAATATCTGTTGACTACAGATATGATACAACAACAGGGATCTCTGCCCATGACAGATATAAAACAGTTAAAGCACTTATTAATGAAGAATCAAAACCTGAAGATTTTGCAAGACCGGGTCATCTTTTCCCTCTAATAGCAAGAGAAGGAGGTGTTTTAGTTAGAGCAGGACATACAGAAGCTGCAGTTGATCTTGCTAAGCTTGCCGGAGCAAAACCTACAGGTGTTATATGTGAAATAATGAATGAAGATGGAACAATGTCAAGGTATAAAGAGCTCTGCTCTTTCGCTGAAAAACATAATCTAAAAATAGCAACAATAAAAGATCTTATAGCTTACAGAAGAGAGTATGATAAGCTTGTTGAGTGTGATACTATTGCAAAGCTTCCAACTAAACATGGTGATTTCGAGATTAGATACTATATTTCAAAAATAGATAATCAGGAACATATTGCCCTAGTTAAAGGTGATGTAAAAGGTGATGATCCTGTCCTTGTAAGAGTTCACTCAGAATGTATGACAGGAGATGTTTTTGGCTCTAGCAGATGTGATTGCGGAGAACAACTTGATACCGCTATGAGGATGATAGCAAAAGAAGGAAAAGGTGTTATAGTCTATATGAGACAGGAAGGTAGAGGAATTGGCTTAAGAGCAAAAATTAAAGCTTACCATCTCCAAGATAACGGTTTAGATACTGTTGAAGCTAATGAGAAACTTGGTTATGGAGCAGATTTGAGAGATTACGGTATTGGAGCCCAAATTATTGTTGATCTTGGAATTAAAAATATTAAACTTATGACAAACAATCCTAAAAAGATTATAGGATTAAAAGGATATGGTCTTAATAAGGTTGAAAGAGTACCTATAGAAATAGAGTATAATAAATCTAATAAATTTTATCTTGAAACAAAGAGAGACAGAATGGGACACATGATCTTAGTGAAAGATTAAAATATTGTTTTATAACATTTTACAATTTTATTTAGGATATACTTAAAAAGTAATAAGATAAAAAGTTACGACAAAATCAGTTTGAGAAATCAGGGTTTACTGCAGTAAACCCTTTTTAATGCCAACCACAAAGAGATAGAGAAACTAGATTTCAAATTCATTGTTTCTTTACCACAAGAAAACTGAAAAGTTTTACTTAGGTTTAAAATCTTTTCAGTCTCTTTTAAACACACTTAGGATTTACCTTTAAGTTGCCCGCAATAAAACCGAGCTATTTTATGCTTTAAAAAATAAAAAATTACACTTCTCTATCTATAGATTTTATAAACTTTTTCATGAGATAGTTGTATACCATTTTGCCTTCAACCATATCCTTAAATGTCCAAGAAACAGGTATTGGTAAACCTCCAATACTAAAAACAATTTTAAAAACATCCATAGTCTCTTTACAGGTTATACTTGATACAGTATCTAAGTTAACATTCTGTCTGTCTCTATATGTAATAAAATTCACGAAAAACCCCTATAATTATTACTCTTTCATATTAGTAACGATTTTTACAGATCAATAAGAACAATCATTAACAGACACATTATACTTAAAACTTACAATAATAAAAAGAGTAATTTATAAAAAGCTTATATTAAAACCTTTAATATTTAGGAGTGATTATGTCAAAAATGCTTTTGGTGAAATATGGAGAACTTGCCCTAAAGGGTAAAAATAAAAAAATCTTTGTTAATAGAGTTATAAACAATACTAAAAATGTTTTAAAAGAAGAAACTTTTAAAATAATTAAAGAATGGAATAGATTTATAATAAAGTTTAAGGATGATGAAACAGCCCTAAATGCTATTCCTAAAGTTAGAAATATTTTTGGACTTTCAAGCATAAGTATTGTTGATGAATGCAAATCTAATAAAGGGGATATTTCTAAATTGGCTCTAGCTCATGTTGAAAACCTGCTTTCAAAGAGTGATCATAAAACATTTAGAATTACCGTTAAGAGAGCTTGGAAAAAATTTCCAATGGAGAGTCCTGAGCTTGCATGTGAAATTGGAGGGGATGTTTTAGATAGATTCCCTCATCTGAAAGTTGATCTTAAAAATCCTGAATTTACAGTTTTTATTGAGATTTTGGAAGGTTTCTCTATGGTTTATACAGAAAAGTTTCCATGTCTTAGAGGGCTTCCCGTTGGAACTTCCGGTAAAGTTGGACTGTTCCTATCTGGAGGTATAGATTCACCTGTAGCAGGATATTTAGCCCAAAAAAGAGGATGCTACCTAAACTGTATTTATTTTCACTCTCCACCTCATACATCTGAAAAAGCAAAACAAAAGGTTATAAAATTAGCAGAAAAACTTAATAAGTATCAGGGTAAAATAAGATTATTCGTAGTAAATTTCACTGAAACTCAGATAACATTTAAGAAAAATACAAAAGAGGAATATTTTGTTGTTCTAGGTAGAAGAATGATGATGAGAATAGCAAATGAACTGGCAAAAGAGTATAAGTTTAAAGCTTTTATAACTGGTGAAAACTTAGGTCAGGTTGCAAGTCAAACATTGGAAAATCTGGATTGTGTAAATTCAATTGCAAAAGTTCCGGTTTTAAGACCTTTAATAACATATGATAAAGATGAAACAATAGAAATTGCTCATAAAATTGACACTTTTGAAACATCAATTTTGCCATACGATGATTGTTGTACTCTATTCCTACCCCCAAATCCAAATACAAAAGCAAAGAAAAA
>PDON01000032.1 GCA_002742935.1 Candidatus Cloacimonadota bacterium
GCTCAAACCCTTGCAGGGTTTGCCGATTCCACCGCTATGTCGGAAATTGGAATAGGATATTAAATAATTTCCGAATAGAGGATACATCGGTTCCTCGTACTCATATAATATCATTCTTTTGAAGAATTTATTAAGAGCTTAAAAGAAAGGTTTAATTTTTAAGTATGAGATAATTTTTTTATATCGAACTTAGGTTATCTATAAACTTTATTATGGCACTTCTTTTTTAGCCAAAAGAAATAGAAGAGCCTCTTTTTCTTATCAAAAAGCCTCCAATTTTGGAGGCTTTTCAGTGAATGTATTAAATGTTATTAACTATTTAATAGCCTTAAGGGCTTCTTCATAGTTTGGTTCTTCAGTAATCTCAGGAACAAGCTGGGTGTAAGTAACTTTTCCCTCTTCATCTGCAATAACAATAGATCTTGCCAGTAATCCTTCTAAAGGACCATCAACTAGTTTAACTCCAAAATCTTCACCAAATTTACATGATTTCATTAGAGAAGCAGAAACAACATTTTCTAAACCCTCTGCTCCGCAGAATCTAGCATGAGCAAATGGAAGATCTCTTGATACACAAACGCAGATACTGTTTTCCAATTTACTGATCTCTTCATTAAATCTTCTTACTGAAGCTGCACAAGTGGGAGTATCAATACTTGGGAATATATTGAAGATTACTTTTTTACCTTTAAAATCCTCATTTGTTAATGAACTTAAATCAACCTTTGTTAAATCTATTTTTGGTAGTTCTGATCCAACTGATATTATATTACCAACTGTATTTATCTCATTTCCTTGAATTTTAACTTTAGCCATACTTTTCTCCTTTTAACTCAAATTTTAACAATCGAGATAATTATATACTACTTCCCTAATAAGTAGTATTATAAATATCATATTTAGAATTGCTTTTTAAAATGAGATATAAGCTTTTTGATATATACTAAAAAGTTTGCAGTTAATATGATAGAAAGAGGAATAAAAAAGGTAAAAATCCAAAACTTACATATAATAAAAAAGGGAAGATAGATCTATCTTCCCTTTAATTAAGTACTGAAGGCCGGACTTGAACCGGCACGAACCGAGGTTCGAGGGATTTTAAGTCCCTTGTGTCTACCAATTCCACCACTCCAGCACAAAAAGTAGAGGCGACGAGCAGATTCGAACTGCTGAATAAGAGTTTTGCAGACTCCTGCCTTACCACTTGGCCACGTCGCCATATATAAAAAGCGGGAGACGGGGGTCGAACCCGCGACCCCGACCTTGGCAAGGTCGTGCTCTACCACTGAGCTACTCCCGCAAAACAACGAAGCCAAATATAACCTATATTTTTTATCTATGCAATCTTTTTTTGTGAAAGATGTAAAAAAGATTCTAAATAAAATTTATCTGTTTTAAGATTCTCTCATAGGGCAATATTCACCACACATTGAACACTGCTTTTTATCACCCTGCTCTCCATCTTTTTGATACTTGTCAAACTTTATTTTATCAAAGGCTAACTCTCTCTGCTTCTCCCAATCATAATCTTTTCTAGCTCTTGACATAACATTATCTTTTTCAGAGTAAGAAGTTACCCCTTTTGCCAAATCACCTGCATGAGCGGCTATCTTTGTTGCTGCAATACCCTCTCTAACATCAATTAGAGCAGGAAGTCTAAGATGTTCTGCCGGTGTTACATAACAAAGCATATCAACCCCATGCCAAGCAGCAACAGCACCACCAATTGCAGCAGTAATATGATCATAGCCTGCTCCAATATCTGTTACCAATGGACCTAGAACATAGAAAGGTGCTCCGTGGCATAGAGTTTTTTGGAGTTTAACATTGGTAGCAATCTGATCTAAAGGAACATGTCCCGGCCCTTCAACCATAACCTGAACATTTTTCTCCCAAGCTCTTAGAGTAAGCTCTCCCAGTATTCTTAATTCATGGATTTGATGTTTATCTGTAGCATCATGTATAGATCCAGGTCTGAAACCATCTCCTAAACTTAAAGTAACATCATACTCAGCAGCAATATCTAAAAGCCTGTCATAGTACTCAAATAGAGGATTTTCAGTACCATTCTTTTTCATCCAGTTTAGCATAACACCACCACCACGAGAAACACAGTTCATTATTCTTTTACTATCATCAAGAAGTTTTAAAGAACTTTGATTTACTCCGCAGTGTAAGGTCATATAATCAACACCAAGTTTTGCTTGATCAATAATAGCTTCAAAAAAATCTTCTGCCGTGAAGAAAATACCCTTTTCAGCAATCATCTGATATGCAGGAACGGTACCTACGGCAACAGGAGATTTTTCAATTACTCTTTTTAATAAACCTTTTATATCTCCGCCTATAGAAAGATCCATTACTGTATCACTATTCATATCTAGTGAAAGCTGAAGCTTTTCAAGCTCATATTCTTGATCCTCTTTACCTCTACTCATTCCAAAATTGGTATTTATTTTGGTTTTCATTCCCTTACCAATAGCTCTTGGTTTAAGTCCTTTATGATTTATATTTGCAGGTACAACAATAGTTCCTTCTGCTACACCCTTTCTTATAATTTCAGGATCTATACCCTCATATTGTGCGGCTATCTTCATCTCTTCAGTAATAATACCTTCTCTAGCTTTAGCCATTTGTGTCATATATAACTCCTTTAAAATAAAAATTCTCCCAACAGCTTTCTATAGCTATTTAGTTGCATAGTATAACTAATCTTTGCACTCAAAAGATCTAAGTTCTTTCTCTCCAAACTCTGTTGGTGATCAATAAAGATTTTTGATGTTATCTGCCCCTCTTCATATCTTTTTTTTGAAATCTCATATATCCTCTCAGCGAGCTGATTACTCTTTACTGAAATCAAGAGTTTTCTGTAACTAAACTCAAGAGCTTTTATCATATCCTTAAAATCAACCTTTGCTTTTTCTATACTCTTCATATAATCTTCGTTTGTTAATCTCTCTTCAAGTTTAACCTTATCATATTTGGTAAAAAAGTTGAAATTATTAAATATAGGGATATTCAATGATAATGAAAGATTTATATCTTCAACCCTATCTTCTGAAAAAAGATTATAGTTTTCCGATCTTAGAGAGTAGCTTCCTCCAATAGAACTGCTTAAAAGATTTTCTTTAAAAAAATCACTCTTGCTCTTTTTAGCTGTTAGTTTTTCCCTCTTTTTGGAAAGAAGTTCTTGATTCATGGAAAGTGCTTTTTTTAAATCCTCTTCAAAGTTAAACTTTGGAGGTATAATTTCAAGTTCTTCACTCACTACTAAACTATCCCCTTCAAAGCCTATGAAATCAAAAAATATAGTTTTCTGCTTTTTGAATCTATCCAAACCCTTTTCAAAGGAGATCTTATTCTCCTCAAAACGAAGCTCCATCTCCAGTTTGTCAACTTCTGGTATGAGTCCCACAATATATTTTCTATTACCTGTTTCAAAGTTTTCTTTGCTCTGTTCAAAACTTTTTTGGTTTAGTTTAAGCTCCTCTTGGGCTTTAAAGTAGTTGTAGTAGTTATCTAGTAATCTAAATTGATAATTAATAAAAGAAAGTTTCTTTCTAAGATATGCTTCATCTCTGTCAAACTCCCTCAATTTATATTCAATATCCTGAATCATTAGAGGGTAAAACTCTCGTGAAAGATCTAGTGAGAAGAAACTGTTTTTACCTGTTTCACTATTTGGACTATTACTATAGTTAAGACCGTAGTTTGCTCCTAAGTTTAGTTCAAAAGGTATCTTCTCTCTTATAGAAACAGTTGAGCTAAATATATTTGAAACACTCGATGTTTTATTATCTCCATATATAATATTTTCACTGTAAGGTGTTCCGGAGATTTTAAGATCGACTTTTGGAGTGTAGTAATAGGTTAAACTGTTTTCGATAATCTCAAAGTTTAGGCTATCTATAAAAGCTTTCTTGTATTCATAGGAGTTTTTTGCAATCTCCTTAATATCGTTAAAGCTATATACCCTTCCGGCAAGAGGTAGATATATAGCTATTACTAAGACTAAACAAAATTTCATAATAATCAGCTCATAAGTTTAAAGTGTTTAATACCATCAAAATCAAAATCTAATAATCTCCTCTCTTTTATTCCTTTTTCTATTAAAAGTTCAAGATCTTTTTTTGATGCTCCTGTTGCCGAGAGGATCTCATTAAAACTACATGCTCTTACTTTGAGTAGGGATTCTAAAAGTTTTGAGGTTGTAATATTTGATCTTTTATTAGGAAATGAGCTAAACTTCTTTACAACCATAGCTTTTTCCCCAATAATTTCTGAAAGTTCCTTTAATCTCTTTTCATCAACTTTAGTAACTTTTCCTGCCATGGAGGGTCTTGAAACTGTATGAACTTGTACTATAGTGGGGTTGATCTTATCAACAGCTTCTTTTAGGAGTTTAAACTCCTCATCACTATCGTTTACATCTTTTAAAGCTAAAATTTCAAGCCACATCTCACCCTTAAACTCTTTTGAGAAACGACTTAACTCTTCAATTGTCTTTTCTACACAAAACTCTTTGTTGACCTTATTTATTTTTAAAATAATATCTTTTGATATAGCATCAAGGGAGGGCATAACAAGATCGGCTTTGAGAAGATCATTAAAAACAGAAGGATCTGTAATGGTTCCTGAGTTTGTGATTACAGCAACAGGAATATCCGTAATCTTTTTTATTTCATCAATTATTGTGCCTAGTTCACTATGAAGGGTTGGCTCTCCACTACCGGAAAATGTTATAAAATCAGGTTTTTCCTTAAAGTTAGATACTAAATACTCCTTTATCTCGTCTAAAACATCTTTTACAGGAACATAAGTATCCCTTTTTATTGTTTTTATTTCAGTTTTTGCAACTTCACAATATATGCAGTTAAAGTTACAAATCTTTCTGTCCAGTAAATCTATTCCCAAGCTACTACCCATTCTTCTGGAGGGAACAGGACCAAATAGATATCTCAAGCAAACTCCCAATTTTTAGAAAAAGATAAATAAACCCTTTAAGTTTTACAAAAACTACTTTTTATTTAATCCAAAAATAACTATTTTGATAATAATATAATAGTAAAATAGTGAGATATTAATATATTATGACAATTATAGAAAAAGTGGAATTATACATATCAAAAAGTAAAGATAAAATCAAGATTAAACAGGAAAGTGGAATCCTCCTTCTCTTTGTGAGAACATTCAATGATAGTAATATTTTATCAAAAGCTTCATCTCTTGCTTTTACCTCTCTTCTTTCTTTAATACCCCTTCTTGCAGTTGTGTTTATGATATTTAAAATGTTTGGAGGTCGTGAAATAATAGATAGTAGGGTAAAGCCTATATTGTATGAGTTTCTAAATCCTGTAAATGGAGATAAATTAGCAGGATATCTTGATCAGTTTATAGAGTCGGCAAAGGTTGAAACTATTGGTTCATTGGGTATTGTCTTCTTAATTGTTGCTGTATATTCAATCTTAAAAACAGTTGAGGATAACTTTAATACAATATGGAAAGTAAGCAGTGCAAGAAAGATGATTGAAAGAGTGAAATCATTTCTTCTTGTACTTATATTAGCTCCAATCTTAATTGTAATTTCTGTAACTCTAAATGGATACTTTGAAAAAATCCTAAAGATGGGTGATAATCTGTGGTCAGGATTTTCCGGTTTTA
Organism: Candidatus Cloacimonadota bacterium; assembly: GCA_002742935.1. GTDB lineage: Bacteria > UBA4055 > UBA4055 > UBA4055 > UBA4055. Next base: position 5,662 of record PDON01000032.1, read on the forward strand.
TAATCCTGTACACAATCCCATTTCTTTTGGTATATCTCTTTTTTATAATGCTTAATCTTTTTATACCAAATACAACTGTTCATATAAAAAATGCTATGATAGGTTCTCTTTACGGGACAGTTTTTTACTATATATCTAAAAATCTATTTGTTTACTATACATCAGCAGCGGTATCAACCAATGTTATATATGGATCTCTGGCGGTATTGCCTTTTCTAATGTTATGGTTAGATCTCTTCTGGATAATTGTTCTTTCCTCCGTTAAGCTTTCATTTATACATCAAAACTTTTCAGGATTGGCAATGTTTGTTAAAAGCAGAGGTTTTGGAAGAGGAGATAAGATAAGGATTGCTCTTGATACACTTAGCGTAGTTTATAAACAGTATCAGAGTAGAGAGAAATCTGTGCTTACAGAAAAAAAGATATCGCAAATAACAAAAACACCTATCTATGTTGTTACCAATATTGTTGATCAATTGGTAAAAAATGGTATTCTTGTTAAAACCTCAACTCCTGAAAATGGTATTGTTCCCTCTACAAATGGTGATAAAATTAGGGTCCAAGAGATAATTGACGGACTTGATAATCAAAAGTTTACAGATATTTCAAGCAGTTCCGATACCATAAATAATCTTTTTACGGAAAGTGGGAATCTTAAGAATGATATTGGCGAGAAGATACTTAAAGATATTTTGTAACTTTATAATTTTAATTATAGTTTTTTCTTGTGATCGCTTTTTTAGGGATCAAGATTTTTACTTAGTCAAAAGTGGAAACGGTTACACTGTTTTTGATACAAAAAATAGAGAATATTCCAGAATAGATATATTCAGAGAAGATTTTAAAAGTTCAATTGTCTGTTGTGATGAAATAGATTGTTTTAGAGTTCTTTATATACCTGAAGATGGATTTTATAACTTTACTTTAATTGATGGCAATGACAGCCTAGTAACTTATAAAAAATATATTGAAGCAACAGATTCAAACTATTTTGAGATTACATTTCTTGATGTAAAGCAGGGTGATTGTACAATTATTAAGGGTATGGATGGTAAAATAACCGTTGTTGACGGAGGTTATGGAAGTTACTCTTCCGGGCTTGGCAATTGGGCAGGATCGGGTGAAAAAATTCTTGTGAACTATCTTATAGAAAACAACTACAATAGTATCTATAATCTTATTATTACTCATGATGATATGGACCATAAAGGCGGAATTCTTGATGTTTTAAATGATGACAGGTTTGTTGTGGGAAATTTTTATGACGGCTCTGTATCCGATCTTTTAGAGGGGGATTTTTTAGACATTGGTAATAGCGAAAAATCTATTGTTCTAAATCCTCCATCTAACTTCCCAAACTTTGGAAGTAATAACGGATCGATAGTTCTTGGAATTGATTATTTAGACTTTTCTCTACTTTTAACGGGAGATATTGAAAATGAGGGTGAAGAGTGGCTACTTGATATGGATTATGTTGATGATATTGATTTACTAAAATTGGCTCATCATGGTAGTAAATACAGTAGCAGTGAAAGTTTTCTTTCCATAAGTTTACCTGAATCTGTAATAATATCTTCAGGGAAAGGAAACCCTTATAACCACCCTCATCCAAATGTTATTAAAAGATTAAATGGTAAAAATATATTTAGAACTGATACAGATGGAACTATAAAAGTTTTGACAGATGGATACAACTATCAAACAATTTTTATGAGGTAGGATATGGCTGAAATTTCAAGGAATAGTAGAGATAATTTTTTTGAAGTTTATAAAGGTTTTCATAAGAGCAGGTACAATGATAGACTATCATCTGTTAGAATGGAAAACTCAAATATAGAGATACTTTCGGATAGAAGAGGGGTTGTAGGGGTTAGGTTTAATAACTTCTATGAGAAGATAGAGATAGCTTCCTATTTTGCCGAAAATGAGTTTAAATCTATACTTGATGCTCAAAAGATAAGTTCTGTTTATATTGGAAATACAATACAAATTTCAGAGAAAGATGAAAATTTTAATCTTGATATAAATAGTTCAAGACCTGATTTTTTATTAAATCACCCCGATCTTGGCAATATTCTCATTGATGTTAAATGTAGAAAATCATTTATTAAAGAGTTGGAGGAGGGAAAAGAGGCAAAGCTGTTTTTTACTATTACAAAGGATGAGCTTGCAGATTTAAGTAGCTTTCAGAAATCTATGGGAATCCCTATTTGGATAGCTTTTAAAGATTTAAATAGCTTTGATTTTAAATCTAAAAAATTTTCTAAAAATGGTTTTTATCTTGTTCCTTTGAGAAAACTAATCTACTTCTCTAAAGCTATCAATAGTTTTGGAGCTAAATATAGTAAGCTCTATTATACTTATAAGATTCCTATCGATATTCTATCTGAAAATGTTCAGCTTGAAAACATTAATCTTTCCACAAATTTTGACACGGATCTTCTAAAAATAACTACAAATCTTCAAAACAGTAGTATAAAAGCTATAAGAAAAAAGATTATTGAGGTTGTAAACAATGAAAAGGTTTATAAAACCTACCTTGGTTACTATTTAACGGAGGAGGGTAACAGTAAATCAAAATACTCAGGATCTCTTTCTGATTTTACTCCTCAAGATATAAATAATATTCTTTGGTTGATGATTGATAAAAATGAGATTATTTTTGAGAGGGAACAGTACCTTAAACCTGCTGATTCCATAAAATTATCTCAAAAAGAGGAGAAGAGTGTTGAGTAGATATAGCTATAAAATAATTCACTGTGGAACTATTTATGAAAACTGTGTAGTACTTATGTGTAATGAGACAAAAAAGGGAGCTATTTTTGATCCGGGTTTTGATCATCAAAAAATTATAAATGAGATAGAATCTATGGGTTTCACTCCCGTAGAGATTTTAAATACCCATGGTCATTATGATCATATTGGAGCTGTTGAGGAGTTAAGAAAACATTTTGGTATTAAAATTAGAGCTCACAAAAAAGAGGCTGAATATTTTGAAGATCCAAATAAAAATCTTTCATGTTACGGTGGTAATAAAATAAGTTTTAAGATTGATGGGTTTGTTAGAGAGGGTGAAGATATAAAGATAGGAAACCTAACACTCAAAGTTTTAGAGACTCCGGGTCATACTAAAGGTGGGGTATGTTATTTAGTTGATGATCTTCTAATTGCAGGGGATACAATCTTTGCAGGATCCATTGGCAGATGTGATCTCTACGGTGGAAATCAAGATACCCTATTAAACTCTATAGCAGAAAAGATTGCTACACTTCCGGATAATATAAAAATTATTTCAGGACATGGAAGGGAGACTACAGTAGGAGACGAGAAGAGATTTAATCCGTTTATGAGGATGTAGTGTTTTAATATTAAAAAAAGGATAGTTAATGAAAATAGATAAAATTTTGGAAATAACAGGTGGGAATCTATTAAGTAGTAACAATATTGATATAGATAAACTTTCAACCATTGATGATTCTGTTGAGGGGGAGATTGCTTTTCTTCATAACCCTAAATATTTTTCAAAGATTGAAACAACAAAAGCATCGGCTGTTATAGTTCCTAAAGATTTTGAAACTAAAAGGAAAGATTTAACTCTTATAGCTTGTGAAGACCCTTATACATCGTTTAACAAGTTGCTTATATTTATGAATCCACCAAAGGTTTATGTAGAAAAAGGTATACACAAGTTTACGGATATTTCATCTTCTGCCAATATTGGAGAAAACCCTTCCATAGCTTCATTTGTAAAAATAGGCAAAGATGTTACCATTGGTAAAAATTGTATAATTTGTTCTAATGTAACTATAGGGGATAACGTAACTATAGGGGATAATATTTTAATCCACTCAGGTGTTAGTATAAGAGATGATTCCGTTTTAGGTAATAACATAATATTGCAAAATAATTGTGTTATTGGAAGTGATGGTTTTGGTTTTGCTCCTTCAAATAATAGTGGAAATTATGTAAAAATACCTCAAGTTGGAAATGTTATTTTAGAGGATAATGTAGAGATTGGAGCTTGTGCTACTATTGACAGAGCAACTCTAGGAATAACAAGGGTTAAGTCCGGTTCAAAAATTGATAATCACGTTCAAATAGCACACAATTGTACCATAGGAAAAGATACTGTTATTGCTGCACAGAGTGGTATTTCAGGATCAACTACTGTTGGAAATAATTGTATGATTGGAGGACAGGTAGGAGCTGTAGGGCATATAAATATTGGTGATAGAGTAATGATTGGTGCTCAAGCCGGAATAGTTGGAAATGTTAAAGAAAATTCCATAATAACAGGAACACCTTCAAGAGATGCTAAAACTCAAAGAAGGATTGACGGTGCTCTCTCAAAACTTCCGGAACTCATTTATGATGTTAGGGATATAAAGAAAAAGTTAAAAAATCTTTAAACCTTAAAATAAGAGAGTGTCTCAAAAACTACTTTTGAGACACTCTCTTAAAACCTAATAACACAATCTATCTAAAGATATAAATTCTATCCTTTTGGTCTAGTATCTTGTATTGCTTTCATTTCAGGTTTCTGACCTTCCTTAGGAAGCTCCTCAAAACCAAAACCGTATACTTGACTAACATCATGAATTACCATGAATGCCCTATCATCAATCTCTGAAACAATATTTACTACCTCTTGCATATGTTTCTTGGGAAGAACTGTAGTAAGGACAGGTCTGTTTACTCCGGTATATCCACCTGTTCCTTGAAACGTAGTAATACCACGGTGTAAAGATTTAAAAATAGCCTCTTTTAGCTCATCAGGTTTGTCCGTAGTAATAATAATTCTCTGACTGGCATTAAAACCGTTAAGGACAACATCAACAGTCTTAATTTGGATAAAAATAAAGATAAAGGTGTACATAATTGTTTCTAAACCTGCAATGCTATCTGTTTTGTAAGCCCAAATAGTAGCAAGCGAAAGAACAATCATATCAACGGTAATTAGTGTTTTTCCAATAGGGATTCTCTTAATCCATCTCATAATTTGAGCAAAAGCATCAGAACCTCCGGTGCAAGCTCCATGAAAGAATACAAGACCCATTCCTATTCCAATTAAGATACCGCCGTAAAAGGAGTTAATGAGCTTATCATCCGAAAGAACATAAGGGAAGTAAGTATCGTGTAGATACTGAAAACCATCCAACAAGAAACCAAAAATAGTAACAGCATAAATTGATCTAACACCAAACCCTTTACCCAAAAGCTTAGTTCCAACCAAGAATATAACAAAGGTTATTGCCATATTGGTAATACCGAGAGGCAGATCAAAAATATAGTTCATTAGGTATGCAATACCTATTACTCCACCCTCATAGAAGTGCATTGGAGTTACAAATACAGTATATCCAAACGCAGATAACATACAACCAAATGTAATCACTACCCAAGGCCAAATCTTTGTACTAGATATCTTCTCTAAATCTTTTGTCATATTTCATTGCTCCACAACAGTTAAAATTTAAACATACAAAATTCAAGGGTCTAATTATCACTAAAAATATTGTTAAAAGCAAATAAAAAACAGTAAAAAATAGCTTTCTCAAATATTATAACCAAAAGAAGGTGTTTATGAGAAAAGAGTCAATAGTTTTGTTTATATATTTTATCTCGATGAATTTGATATTTTTTGAAAATGGGAAATTGATAAAATAAATTTTTCTAAAGGATCTCCATGCAAAATATTATAATGATCAATTCATTAGATTTAATTTTTTTGTAGATATTAAAAAAGCCTGCAATTTGCAGGCTTTTTCAATTATGGTAATTTCAAAACTTATAAAACTAAGCTTTAGACTACTCCTCATCACCTTTGTCAGATTCAGCCCACTCTTGTACAATTCTTTCTTGTACATCGTGAGGAACTACATCGTAGTGAGAGTATTCAAGAGTAAATGAAGCTTTACCTTGAGTCATAGATCTAAGAGTAGTTGAGTATCCGTAAAGCTCTGAAAGAGGAATCTTAGCTGTAATTACCTGCTTAGATCCTTTGCTTTCCATACCTTCAGGTCTTCCTCTCTTAGAAGAGATATCTCCCATAATATCACCTGTGTATGCTTCAGGAGCAACAATAACAACCTCATAGATAGGCTCTAATAGCATTGGCTTAGCTTCTCTGAACAGATTCTTGAAACAGGTCCAAGAAGCAATTTTAAATGCCATCTCGGAAGAGTCTACATCGTGGAACTTACCAAAAAATAGTTCAACCTCTAAGTCAATAACCTTTGATCCTGAGATTACACCATTTGGTAATGTTTCAAGAATACCCTTTTCAACAGCAGGGATAAATCTTGCCGGTATAGATCCTTGAGTAATTGCATCAACAAAGTTAAAACCTTCACCTCTTTCTCTAGGTCTCATTTTAAAGTGAACCTCTGCAAATTGACCCTTACCACCTGATTGCTTCTTATGTCTGTAAGAACCCTCAACAGATTTTGTAATTGTCTCTCTGTAAGGAATCTTAGGCTTAATAGTATCAATATCAATACCGTATCTATCATTGAGTTTCATAAGAATAGTACTTATATGCTTAATACCCTGACCCTCAATAATTGTTTGTTTAAGTTCAGGATCAAATCTTGAAATGAAAGTAGGATCTTCATTTGAAAGAGCTGTTAAAGCTTGACCAATTTTTGCTTCATCTTTTTTATCTTTTGTTTGAACCGCTTCCCAAATTAGAGAACTAGGAAGTTTTAAAGGTTTGATCTTATAATCAACACCTTTAGCTTTTAAAGTATCAAATGTTTTTGAGTTTTTAAGTTTAACAACAGCAGCAATATCTCCGGCAAATACTTCACTTGCTTCAGATCTGTTCTTACCTGTTACATGCTCAATTTTACCCATCTTCTCATTGTGGTCATCATTAACAACATCTGCACCGGAAGTTACCGAACCTGTCATAACTTTAAAGAATGAAAGATCACCTACATGAGCCTCAGAAACGGTTTTAAATATAAAGGCACTAAATGGTTTAGTTTCATCTACATCATACTCAAGTTCCTCTTCACCCTTAACAACATGAATCTTGTTCTCAAGAGGGGATAGGAAAATTCTATTAAAGTTTTCCATTAGAGAAGCCACACCAATCTGCTTTAAAGCTGATCCACAGAATACAGGAAGTATCAAACCCTCTTTAAAAGCATTTTTAAAACCTTTATCAAAATCTTCAGGACTTAAATCTCCATCCTCAAAAAATTTCTCCATTAAATCTTCATCTGTTCCGGCAATATTTTCTACCAAAGCTTCTCTGAGCTCTTGTGCTTCATCAGCCATATCGGCAGGAATATCTTTAACAACTTTTTTCCCGTTCTCAACTTCAAAAAGTTTCATAGAGATAAGGTCTATTATACCTGTAAAGTTATCACCCTTACCAACAGGGATCTGAACTTTTGTTACAGAACTTGAAAAACTATCAGTTAAATCAGCAACAACCTTGTTGTAATCAGCATTTTCACTATCACACTTATTAACGAAGAAAGCTACAGGCTTATTAAGCTCTTTACTTATCTCGTAACCATTCTCAGATCCAACCTCAGTACCTTGAGCATTTGTAGCCGATGTTGTAATAAGAACAGAATCAGCAACCCTTATAGCACCGTATGTTTCACCTATAAAATCAGCATAGCCCGGGCAATCAAGAATATTAAGTTTAGTTTTATTGAACTCCAGAGAGATAAGAGAAGATCTTATTGAATACTTTTTCTCAATCTCTTCTGCTGAGTAATCGGATATAGTTGTACCATCATCTATACTTCCCAATCTATTTATTGTTCCTGTATAGTAAGCCATACTCTCAGTAAGTAAGGTTTTTCCAACTGAATTATGTCCTACAATCGCAACATTCCTAATATCTTTTGCGTGATAAGATTTCATTTCATCTCCTTCGTTTATATTTTAATATTATTATCTACTTACATCTCTGCTAAAACCATACAAATTTGTATGGAGTATTAGAAGTCTAAATTATAAAGAATCTCTCCTGGTTAGTCAAGGAAATTAAAACAAAGAAATATATACAATATTTATAAGTTGAAAATATGGATTATTTTTTGTATAATCAGCAATAGTTGGTAGAGATAAGATTTTTATTTAAATACAATTGGGAGTTTTTTAATGTCAATCACTGTAGAAGAGTTTAAGAAGGAAATATCATTAGGTATTCCTAGTGAACTTCCTGAATTACCGCAGTATGATGAGAGTGTAAATCATGCACCAAAAAGAAAAGAGATTCTTTCGGACAGCGAAAAAAAATTGGCTGTAAGGAATGCTCTTAGATACTTTGATCCAAAGGATCACAAATTTCTTGCAAAAGAGTTTTCCGAAGAACTTGAGAAATATGGAAGAATTTACATGTACAGACTTATGCCAAGGTATAAGATTACAGCAAGATCAATCGAAGATTTTCCTCACAAGAGTAAGCAAGCTGCGGCAATTATGCTTATGCTTTCAAACAATCTTGATCATGCGGTTGCACAACATCCTCATGAGCTTATAACTTATGGAGGAAATGGTGCTGTTTTCCAAAACTGGGCACAGTACAGACTAACAATGAAATATCTTTCAGAAATGACAGATGAGCAAACTTTAGTTTTGTATTCAGGACATCCAATGGGGATCTATCCTTCTCACAAAGATGCTCCAAGAGTGGTAGTTACAAATGGTATGATGATACCTAACTACTCAAAACCTGATGATTGGGAAAGATTTAATGCACTTGGAGTTACTCAATACGGACAGATGACAGCCGGTTCATTCATGTATATAGGACCTCAGGGTATTGTTCATGGTACAACAATTACTGTTATGAATGCTATAAGAATGATCCAGAACAGTGAAAATGAGAATAGAAGTAAGCTATTTGTAACTTCAGGTCTTGGTGGTATGAGTGGAGCTCAGCCAAAAGCTTCTGTTATTGCAGGTTGTGTTGGAGTTGTGGCTGAAATAAACCCTAAGGCAGTAAAAACAAGATACTCACAAAAATGGGTTGATGAGGTTTTTGAAGATCTTGATCTTTTAATTCCAAGAATTAAGAAAGCTGTTGAAAACAAAGAGGCAGTTTCTATTGCATATCAGGGAAATATTGTTGATCTGTGGGAAAGATTAGCGGCTGATAATATTAAGGTTGACATTGGATCTGATCAAACATCACTTCACAATCCTTGGGCAGGTGGATATTATCCTGTAGGTATAAGTTTTGAAGAATCTCAAAAAATGATGGCTGAGGAGCCTGAAAGATTTAAAGAGGAGGTTCAAAAAACTTTAAGAAGACACGTAGCAGCAGTTAATAAACTTGCAGACAATGGTATGTATTTCTTTGACTACGGTAATGCTTTCTTGTTAGAATCTTCAAGAGCAGGTGCCGATATTATGAAAAATGAGAAAGAGTTTAAATACCCTTCATACGTTCAAGATATTATGGGACCAATGTGTTTTGATTATGGATTTGGACCATTTAGATGGGTTTGTTCTTCATCTAGGCCGGAAGATTTAGATAAAACAGATTCTATAGCAGCTGAAATTTTAGAGGAGATGGTAAAAGATGCTCCTTCTGAAATTAAGCAACAGATAAATGATAATCTAAAGTGGATTAAAGAAGCTAAGAAAAATAATCTGGTAGTAGGGTCTCAAGCAAGAATCCTCTATGCTGATGCAGAGGGTAGAATAAAAATTGCTGAAGCTTTCAATAAAGCTATTAAGGATGGTGAAATTTCAGCTCCTGTTATACTTGGTAGAGATCACCACGATGTAAGTGGAACAGATTCTCCATACAGAGAGACATCAAATATCTATGATGGTTCAAGATTTACAGCTGATATGGCTATCCAAAATGTTATTGGAGATTCATTTAGAGGTGCAACCTGGGTTAGTATCCACAATGGTGGAGGAGTAGGTTGGGGAGAAGTTATGAACGGTGGTTTCGGAATGGTTTTAGATGGTTCTGATGATAGTGACAGAAGATTAAAATCTATGCTTTTCTGGGATGTTAATAATGGTATCTCCAGAAGATCTTGGGCAAGAAATGAGGGAGCTATCTTTGCTATTAAGAGAGCAATGGATGCAAATCCTAACCTTAAGGTAACTATTCCTAATTTAGTTGATGATGAGATTTTAAATAATCTTTAAATTTACAATATGGAAACAGAAGAGCTCTCTAAGTTGGGAGCTCTTTTTGTTTTATACCGAACTAAGATTGTTTGTCATGAATGGATTTTACCTCTTTTTCACTAGATTACATCTCAACCAAAATAACCTTTTAGTAAAATTTGACTATAGATCTTATTATAACTATATTTAGGAACTCCTAATAAATAGGAGGAGAGAATACAAATGTTTGATGCTCTTTTTTATGAATAAATGTAGAGTTGAAAATATTATTCTGTATAAATAAAAAGATTGGATACACTCTCAATATACAAAATTATGTTTAATTTCAATCATCAACTTAATGTGAACTATTTATTTTAAGATTTGTATAAACCTATTGAACAATTTGAAAGGTTGATATGTTAAAAAAAATACTATTTCTAGCTTTGGTTTCAATCTACTTTAGTTGCAGTCAGAAGTTTGACGGAAGTGGATTTTCAATAATTGATCCTTCCCAATATCCCGTAACAGATACAATATCTATAGAGAGTAAATCAGTGGATTCAATCTACGTTGCAAACAGATATACTCAAGTGGATAAAAAGATATATAAAGAGCTCCTATATTTGGGAAAGGTTGTTGACGGAGCAGATACTCTCATAAATTTAGATATTTTGTTTGCTTTTTCTATAAATGCAAAGGATAGTTTGTTGGATTCTGCGGAGGTTAGGTTTCCTATCTTTAATGATTCCTTACCTCAGTTTGAAGATCTTGATATGAGTGTTTCAACCATAAATAATCTGTGGAAAAGTGTTACAACGGCTGATTCTGTGGATCATAGATTTACTCCTCTTGAAGATAGTTGTTACTCCTATAGAATAGAGAATGAGGAGAATAGCTCAACATTTGGCAAGAATGATCTGGTTTTAACACTTCCGGGAGACTCTATATACAATTGGTATGATAATGTTATCAATGGAGGTGACAGTAGATACTTTTACGGGCTATCATTAACATCAAATACTCCTTTAGATACTCTTTTTCAATTGTACTCTTCTGAGTGGAAGTATTATGATCTAAGACCAAAGGTTATAAAATATTTTAGTAGTAATAGTTTAGATTCTACTTGGATAGATACCATTTCTATCTCCAATGATATCAACATAGGTAAAAAGATGGTTAACACCACAAGTGAAAATATTGTTATTGATGGATTCACGGGTGAGGGTAGAGTTTTAAAGTTTAATCTGGACTCAATCTTTGAAGAAACAGGATATGATTATGGAGAGATAGAGACCATATCAGCAAGATTATCAATCAATAAAATTTGGGATGATCCCTATTTTGGAGGTTTAGAAAATCTGGGAGTTTACTATATAAAAGATTCTCTATGGTACAAAGAAGATCTTTCAAAAATCTCATTTGATATTGAAAACCCATGGCAGAAAGCTGTTGCAGACAGTGGGTATACATATGTAGATATTGAAACATTTATAGATCTATGGCTTAGCAATAAGGATAAAAATTTTGGTATTTATATAAGATCTTTAAGTAATAAAAATCCATTCTCAAACTCTATATTTGATAAAATAAAGTTGGAAATTACATATATAAAGACAGAGGGTGAAGAATAATGAAAAGAGCTATATTTTTACTGATTTTTATATCAACACATTTTCTATACAGTGAAACCTCTCCTTTCAGTATTTTTGGAGTTGGAGATATTTACCCTTTTGGTTCCATAAAGAATAGTATCATAGAAGAGGATTCAATATCCATAAGTTCAGATATATTTTCAAACTGGAGCAGGTTGAGGAATATGACATTTTCTCTTTCCTATAGTTTGGTTGCTCACAATACATACGGAGAACTCTCAGAAGGTTCAAACTATGACGAGATGTTAATTTCCGGTTTTAATCTTGCCTTACCATTTGGGGAAAGAAATATAGTAGGTGTTAGCCTTTATCCTCTATCATCTCAAGACTATACCTTTTTTGGAGATGAGATACAAACAGAAAATAGTTTTGGTGAAATCTTAAAAAAAACCAATGAAAGATATGTTGGTGGAGTTGACGCTTTCTCTTTACTTTATGTAAAATCTTATGCCAACCACTCATTTTCATTGGACTTTTTCTCAAGATTTGGTAATTTTAGAAGAAAGGTAGAAACTCTTTTTACAAGCTATGATCCGGGAGTTACCTACTCAGGAACAAGGAGTATTAAAGAAAACTTTCAAAAAACTTTTTATCATTCGGGATTTGGTTTTTCAACTACTGCTTACTATGGAATGTTTGATATTTCCGGAATGATTAGAGTTCCTTTTTACAGCTGGGGTAAAGAGTATAATAGAAAATTTAACGGTGTAAAATCCGATTCTATCATATCTGTTGAATGGCCTTTAGAGTTTGGTGCTAACATAAGTTTTAAACCTAATAAAAATATAAGCTCAAACTTTAAATTTTCCGGAATAGCTTTTGAATCAAAAGATTTAGGTGTTACATTTGAGAAACAGAAAAATTTCTATGAATTTAGCTTAGGTGTTTCTTATACTCCTTCTCGAAGGCTTTATGATTCATACTACAAGAGAATCAGTTATGGCTTGTATGGTGCTTATACCTTAACCGGAATCAAAGCTGAAGAAAATGATATAAACAGATACAGGTTTGCTATAAACTTAGGGTTCCCGTACAATGAAAAAAGATCTAAGATTGAATCACAATTTTTTATAGAAAATCAAGGAGATAAAGTGAAAAATGGTATTTCGGATTTAAAACTTGGATTCTCTTTAACTGTTACGGGTAGTGATAATTGGTGGTTGAAAAAGAAGAAATATAATGATTAGTTGGAGGTTAGTTTTGAAAAGATTGCTTACCACATTGGCAGTTGCAATAATTTTTACTGTTGGTGTACAAAGTTGTAAATCTACTGAAGGTGTAAAAAAAGTAGATTCTAAAAAAGAGGTTGTAAAGAAGAAAGGTTTAACTGAAGAAGAGATTTATGAGGTTAGAAAGTCTCTATCTTTTGGTTATAACAAGGTTAAAACAAAAAACTATAGAGATGCTTTAAACTACTATGAAAAAGCTTTCAAACTTGATCCTTCAAGAGAGCATATTAAAGATGTTCATATACTCAAGATTGCAGAAAGTTACGAAGGGCTAAATATTCAAGATTCAGCTAGAGCTAACTATGAAGCTTATTTAATCTTAAATCCTACAAATAAAAAGACGTTGAATAAGCTTGAGTATTACTATGCAGATGCAAATGAGTATGATAAAGCTATTGAGCTTATGGACAAGCTTTTAGAGAAAGATCCTAACAACCCTTCATATATGCTTAAAAAAGGTAACTACTATATGAAGATTGTAGCTCCTATAATTGAAGAGGAGGGTGAAGATAGTGAAGATGTTAAAAAATATGAAGAGAAAGCATTAGAGAACTTTGAGAAGTATCAAGAACTTTCAGGTGATGAAACCTATGCTGATCTTATTACAAGCCTTACTTCAAAGTATAGAAGTACAGCAGATCTTAAAGTTAAATTTGAAGAAACTTTAAAGAGAGATCCTAAGAATTACGGTGTTATGTTAAGATTGGCTAAGATATATCTTGACGAAAATAATGAAAAGAAAGCTGCAAATCTATTTGAAAAAGTTTTAAAGGCTCAACCGGATAATAAGAGAGCTATTAAATCACTGCTTAAGATCTACAAAAATGATGTAAATAAATCTATGGAGCTTAACAAAAGAGCTACTAAGGTTGATCCTAAGAATGAGATCTACAACATAAATCTTTCTCGTCTTTATCTAAAGAAAAAAGATTATGTTAAAGCAAGAGCAGAGCTTGTTAAAGCTAGAAATAAAAATAGCAGTAATAAGAAAATCTATAAGTTCTGGGCAAATATTTATCAGCAATGTGTTTCAAATAACGCTAAAACAATCAAGTACGGAGACAAGCTTGTACTGGCTATCTCTTATGGTCTTCTAAATAAAGGTGGATTTAACAGAGATGCTAATAGAATGGCAGCTAATGAGCAGGTTCCTACAAATGAGGACTACTTCATAAATAAGAGTGTTACAAAGCCAAATAAAAAATATTACTCTTGGATAAATCCTAATTGGGAAGAGTTTAAGTTTATTGAGGAATATTTAAAGAGATTTAAATAGTGTTTGTTGTAACAGAAATAGTTTATAATATTGAGAGCTGCCTATTTTTATAGGCGGCTCTTTTAATTTTAAAATTTAAAAGAGGCGGATTTATTATGAACCGTAAAATATATTTGGGGTCAGATCACGGAGGATTTGAACTAAAAGAGAAACTTGTGGGCTACCTTATCAGCCAAGGTTATGATGTTGTAGATTTAGGAACAAGATCAACAGATTCTGTAAACTATCCTGAATTTGGAAGAAAAGTTGCCGAGCATGTTTTAAAAGATGGTTGTATGGGTGTTATAGTTTGTGGTACAGGTTTAGGGATCTCTATAGCTGCAAATAGAATTAAAGGTATAAGAGCTGCTCTATGCCATAGTGTTGAGTATGCAAAACTTGCTAGAGAGCATAATAATGCAAATATACTAGCTCTTGGTGGAAGATTTACTGAAGATATTTTAGCATTTGATATTTTAGATACATTTTTGGAAACAAATTTTGAAGGTGGAAGACATCAAGCAAGAGTAGATGATATTGATAATGTTTAGAATATTTGATTTAAATATATGAAAAAGCCTCTTTTAGAGGCTTTTTCATTATTAAACAGGACTTATAGAAATAGAGTGTTATTATCCTAGTTAACGATTTGAACAGTATTTTTTAGGCTAAATTAAAGATTTTCATCAAATCTATCAATAACATATATGAAAACAACCTTATAATAAGTGGATATAGTTTTATATACATTGTTGTAAATAGTTTTTTATTCTTTAGCCTTTTTGTTACTTCTTTTCCAAAAAGTAATTTTAGACTTAAATGCCTTAGCTTTTTGTTTGTCAATAATTCCAAAGTAAACCAAAGCAAATAAAACTAACCAAAGACAACCTTTAATAAAGAAAAACCAAAATCCTGCAACTCCGATATTTTTAAAGAACTCTTCCATAAAATTAAACAGTTTCTTCTTCTAATTCTCTAAAAATAGAGATGATATGTTCGTATCCTTTATTAACTTCGTCAGCCCATTCATCTTTTTGAAATACTCTTATAGCTGCCATTGCCTTTTTAGAATCTTCAAAATCATACATTTTACCTGTAGATGGCACTTTACTCTTCATCATTTGACCACCAAACATTATAGCAAGATAGTTTAGATATATGTGTGGCATAACAGTATCTTTATTTAGTGAAGATATATAATTACAGTACTCTTGTGTACTTTTCAATATTTTATTTGATGTAAAACCCTTTGCCTTTAATTCATCAATATCTTCTTGAACCGGCTTAATTCTTGATAAAGATTGGTCAGGAAGACCTAACTTTTCTATGGAGTCAAAAATAGCTAATTGTTGATTTAGGTGAGACAGGTACTCTTCTTCACTAAGTTCACCCTTAAACATTTTTACATTAAATGGCATTCTTTCAGCCTCTTTATGCTTTTTAAATGTTGCTTCTTTTAATGTTTCTTTCATCTTCTTAATCTTTCTTTTTTTTGTTTACAACTATCACACACTGTAGTATCAATACTCTCATACTAAGAGGAATACACACAATTGTGAACGCCTTTACTTTATCTGTTTTTATTTAAGAAAGGTAATCAATAGGATTTGTATTCTTATCAAGAAACTCTCTTTTAAAACTTGCGTATACTCCTGCTATTTTTAGTAGCTTATATATCCTAAAAACACTTTAAATAAAAATATAATTTTACTCAACCAGGAATAAACACACGGAAAATATAGTACTATTATTAAGAAAAAGCAATGAAAAGGGAAATTTTACTCTAAGAGAGGCACTTAATATCTTCTGAAAAAATACCAAAGTTATGATAAACTAATTAAACTCGTATATATTTAAATATGAGTTGTTGTAAGGATTGTACCTTTTGTTTTCCAACATATTAAACCTATAATAATCTTGATCTATAACTCCATCTGGCAAATATGAAATATAAAATTCAAAGGTTCCAAAAATAAGTTTTAAATTACTCACCCTAATTCCTATTCCAAATGAGTAATATCTTTTACTCTTAAAACTAAAACTATTGGAGTTGTCTATATAATTAATATCTGTAAAGCCAAATAGAGCTGTTGTAAAATCATAAAAACTCCAATTTGTAAAAAGTACCGGTTCAAATTTTAATTGGAGCCTTTTAGTTCCTTTGAATTTGTTCTTTGTATATCCTCTAAAAATATTCTCTCCGGAAAATTTAAGGTACTCTCCGGAAAACCTATTAAATCCTGAAGTTAAATTAATTTGATAATGAAATCTCAAAAGATACTCATCTATACTAAATCTTTTGGAAAAGCCCCTATAGTTTAGATATAGTTTGATTTGTTCATATTTTCTGTTGGTAAAAAAGCTCGAAAGCCCAACCTTAAAACCATTATAATAATCCTTTTTTAAGATACTAGCTTCAAAATCTCCTCCTAAAAAATATCTGTTTCTATACTCTCCATATTCAAATCCAAAGTTTAAGATATATCTTAATCCGGTATAAAAACTATATTTATCATCTACTGAAAATATAGAACTTGCTTCAAGGATTCTATTTTTACTAAGATTTGTACTTAATCCAAAGTAGTTACGATTGTGAAATAGCTTCATAGAATCTTTTTTTACAATTCCCCTTCTTATGAAATGCTTTTTAATAAAAACCGGAGAGAAAATAATGGATTTAATAGAGCTGACTCTTTTTTTTAGTTTAAGCTGTCTATGTAAAAACATTAGTATTGTTACAGATTCATCTCTAAATTTTAATGAATTTTTTGAAACATAGTTTCCAATTCGTTCAAATTGTATACCTCCTCCAAATTTCTGAGTGCTGTTAAGTATTTTTTTCTCTGATCTAAAACCATATTTTTTAGAATCAAAATCATCTCTGTAATAGATAGTTTTATCAATATTGAAATTATCTTTGTTTGGTATATTTAGTTTAACACCATAACCAACTCTAGGAAGAAAATCAGCATTAAATAGAAGATTTCCTTCTAAGCTATAACCTGATCCCAAAAAATTTTTTTCTACAACTTCAAAATTAAATAATCTTTCGTTTATAATATCGGCAGTAAAGTTTAGTGTCCATTTCTCTTCAACCGTAACAAAAAGATTGATAGAATCTTCTTTCTCTTTGTCATCAGTAATTGTAAATCTTACTTTATTGAAGTATGGTAAACTATTTAAATATATGCTGTTTTGAACGAGTTCAGCTGAATTTAAACTATCCCCCTCTTTTACAAACAGATTTGCTCTTATGACTCTCTCTTGCGTTGGAATCTTTACATTATTGAGAGATTGGGCAATAGTATATAAAAGGGTAGTGTCATTGGTTTCATTAAAAGGAGGCTTGTTGATAATAACAATTTGGGATATCTTTTTCCCTTCATACTCTTTGTACATATCAAAAGATATCTTTTTTCTCTCTCTCTTTTTTCTTTTAAGTATAAATTTACCAAACCCGCCAAAATTTTCTTTGGAAAGCAGAGAGTCCAAATCTTTAGGTAAAAGATCTTTAGTAAAAAATGTAACTAAAATAATAAGAACTATTTTTATGTTAATTATACTTTTCAAGAGAAATTTTGTGATTTTATTTACTGTTTTTATGGATTGGTTTCTAATCAATCATTTACTGTTTACTGTCTTTTAACTCTTTTAAAGTTGGAAATTCCTGCAATACCAAAACTTTTCAAGAACCCTATATTTTTACTATTTAACCCTCCCAATCCGAAAATTTTTAGTGATCTATATTTTCCTACTAAAGAATTAAATTTTTCAACTCCTAAGATTCTCTTTTCATTGGGATGTGATTCTGTTTTAAATACAGGAGAAAGGGTTACAAAATCAAAGTTATTATTGAGTGCAATCTTCAAATCCTCCTCATTATGGCAGGATAAAAAATCATACTTTCTCCTCTTTTCTCTTTTCCCAATGTTTGAAATCTGATAATGTACTCCATCTATCAAGAGAGAATCTTTTTTATCCAATATTGAAAAGTTGTAATAGTTTAAAACTATTTTTGATAATGGGTATTTCAACCTAAGCTTTTCTATGTATGGTAAAAGATTATTCTCAGTAGAACTTTTATCCCTTAGTTGAATAAGATCACACTCCTTATAATTATACTCATCTATTTTTTCAAATGATTCAGTTATACCATATATTTTAATCTTTTTCATACTGTCTTTCATACATAACGGATTCAAGATTGTTTCTCCTTAACATCTCTTTTATCTCCCCTAAAGATCTATCATCCTGTATGGTAAATTGATCTAAATTTTCTTCATTAAATATGTATGCTCCCGGAGCTGTTTTTGATGCCGCAGATATTTGAGTAACAACCAGAGGTGTCATATTATCTCTAAAATTATCACTCTCTCTTGTTGAAAGTGTAATACCTGCATCGTTAAAGAGTAGTCTAACAATAAACATTGCTCTTGCTAAGGTAATTTCATTTACCGGTGTGATGCCATATTTTTTTATAATACTATTATATATTGGAGTTGATTCAGAGGGTTGAATTCTTGGGAAAGATACAGATATTTGACTAAATGTGTAGTTTTTGTATATGTGTGCCATATGAGAAATAAGTGAGAGCATATCCTCTTTAAAATCTGCTAAACCAAGTAAAAAGCCCATACCTATTTTTGACATTCCTGCCTTACCTATTATATCAAGATTATTAATTCTCCTTTTATAATCACTCTTAGGTCCTTTTGGGTGATATATTTTATAGAGATCCTGATTATAGGTTTCTTGATAGAAAGCAACATAATCAACACCTGCTTTTTTCATCTTTTTGTAATCATCAAGTTCATAAGGTTGAAGTTCAATACCTATAGATGAGAATCTACTCTTTATTCTACTGCTAAATTCAGATATATAATCGGGGGTTATACCTTTAGGATCTTCTCCGGCTACCAATAAGATTTGATCTATACCCCTCTTTTTTATCTCTTCAGACTCAGCCACACATTGATCTATAGTAAGCCTTATTCTTTTGTTTTTAAGACCACTGTTGAATCCGCAATAAAGGCACCCATTTACACATAGATTGTTGAGATACATTGGTGTAAATACAGAAACAATATTTCCAAACCTCTGTCTTGTAATAAGTTTTGATCTCTCTGCCATTTGTTCAAGAAAGTTTTCTGCTCTATCGCTCAAAAGTATTGCTGCTCTCTCTAAGCTAAACCCCTCTCCGTTTATAGCGTCTAGTATCTCTTGATCTGAAGGGTTTGAATATAACGCTATTGTTTCTCTAACGAGATCTATATCAAAAATGTCGTAAAACATAAAATTCTCCAGCTTTTTATTAAAAATCGCAAATTTAAATTAGATTATCAATAAATAAATTACTATATTGATTATTGGGGTTTAGTTGTTAATGTTTTTATTTGAAACTAAACCAGCTTATTTTAAGATCTTTTTTTTGAACAACAGTCTATGTTTTTTATAGATAATTGGGATTTTTATCATACAGTTTTAGATTCTGATTGTATTAATCTTTTAAATTCTTAAACTTAAATTTTAGATTTGGAGAAACATTGATAGTTGATAGGCTTTTATCAAATATTAAAAAATGCGAAGATTATGAGAATTATCTGCTAGTTGTAAATGATCTAAAAAAAGAGTATGAAGAGCTAACTGAAGATGAAATAATACATTTTTCTGATGAGCTTATTGAGAAGCTTAGATCTGAAAACAACTTTTTCGTTATTTTGAAAATATATTTTTTCCTTGGTAGATATTTTTATGAAAGAAAAGAGTTTCACAAAGCTTTGGATTTTTTATCTAAAGCTATTGTAATAACAAATATTGAAGATTTGAAATTTAATTATGGAGAAACCTTAAACTATTTAGGCAAAATATATACAGATTTTGCAGATTATGATGATGCGATGGAAAACCTTCTATTGGCTTATGATTTTAACTCGGAAAACAATAATTTAGAAGCTTTAGCTACAACTTATCATTTTTTGGGAAATGTACATTTATTCTGTAAAAATTACAATGATGCTTTAGATCACTATTTTAAAAGTTTGAAAATATTAGAAAATTCAGATAATAAAGTATCTGTAGCGGGGATATACAGCAATATTGCTTTGGCATATTCTGAAATAGAAGAGAAGGAAAGTGCCAAAGATTATTTTTCAAAAGCTCTTACTCTAAGTGAAAAGATAAACGATAAAAATTTGAAAACCGTTATCTTGACAAATATAGGTATGACCCATGAAGAGAATAAAAACTTTGAAAGAGCTTTGGAAAAATATAGTAAATCAATGGATGTCAGTAAAAGTATAAATGATAAAATTGGAATTCTAACTGCTAAGTTAAGCATAGCTTCTGTTAATATGAAGTGTGGTGATTTAGATAAAGCTCATAAAGTTCTTTTAAATGGATTACCTCTCTCTAAGGAGATAAATAATACTGAATTAACAATTGATTTGTATAGCTCTCTTTCTACCGTACTTGAAATGAAAAAAGATTTCAAAAAAGCTCTTGAGTATCATAAAAAAAGCTATGAATTATCAAAAGAACTTTTTGCTAAAGAGAAAAATGATAAGATAGTAGAAATGAATGTTAAGTATAAGAGTAAGGATAAAGAAAAAGAGATTGCTCTGGCAAAATCTGAATCAGAAATTTATAAGCTTAAGAACATAGAGCTGGATAGTTATGTAAATGAATTGAAGCAAGCAAATCTGGAGCTTAAAAGATCACAAAAAGAGATTGTTAGGCTTGAGAAAGAAAAGTCTGTTTTAGCAATGATAGCTACAGCTAATCATGAACTAAATCAACCTTTGGCTGTCTTGAAAGGTAATTTAGATCTTTTACTTAATCTGTATGATGAAAAAAACAGTAAATATAAGAGCTTTGTTCGTTTAAGTGAGAGAATGAGACTAGCTGTAAAGAAGATGGAGGATATTCTGTATAAGTACAGAAATAGTTCAGGTGAAATTAGCTTTGATTTTTATGCAGGAGATACAAAGATGGTAACTTTTGGTAAAGAACATAAAAGATCTGCAAGAAAGCTACTTGATGATCTTAAGAAAATCTCCAGCTATGAAGATGAAGATGATGATAATGATAAAGATATTTTAATTTAATAAGGGTATTGTTCCTTAGAAAATTTTAGGTTTTAAAATTTTTTAAAATTGCTTCACCAAAAATAAGATCTTCACTTGTTGTTATTTTTATATTATTATAAGATCCTTCAACTATTTTAATATTTCCGTTGCCAAACTTCTCGAAAAGAGAAGCGTCATCTGTTCCTCTAAAACTTTTTTCTTCAGCTTTTTTATAGGAGGAGAGTATATCTTTTACAATAAAAGTTTGAGGGGTTTGTACAGAAACAACCCTAGATCTATTTATAGTCTCTCTAACCTCTTCACCGGAGAAGAGTTTTAAGGTGTCCTTAACCTTTACCCCAACAATAGAAGCTTTATGAGTACTCATAGATTCAATTGATCTACTTATAATCTCAGATGAGATAAAAGGCCTTACTCCGTCATGAATTAGAACAATAGAATCAATCAAACTTTTAGCAATAGATTTTAATCCATTATAGACCGAATCTTGCCTTTCCTTACCGCCAAAGACAGGGGAGTTTATCTTACTACTATTAAATCTTTCAATAATAATCTCATTAAAGATATCTAAATCATCTTTTGGTATAACAGGAATAATAGTATCAATTTGGGGATGCTCTACAAAGGTTTTAAATGTATAGTAAAGTATAGGCTCATTAAGCAGCTTTATATACTGTTTCTTTTTGGAGCTTCCCATCCTCTTACCTGCACCTGCAGCTGTAATAATTACTATATTTCTTCTCATAAAAAATGGTTAAAATTAGTTTTAAAAAAAGTCTACATTTAAATTAAGACCATCTGTCTTTATTAAGTACAAAAGAGTATCAAGCTGATCTAAACGGTTGTTAAGTTTGTTGTATACAGTTCTGTTTTGAATAAGCGAACCCATAGTTCCTGTGGTATCAAAAGCAAGAGTACTCTTTTTTCTAAGGTCACAAACTAAACTATCCAGGTTTGTAACTAAATTATCAATCTTCTCATGACTGTTTCCCATACCTCTTCCAACCTTTGTTATAGAAGGAAGCATAACATTTATACTGTCGGTTATATTGTTAAATTTTGATAGTGTTAATTTTAAGTTATTACTTATACCTCTTATACTTTTTTTGGTAGATTTAGATACGGATTTGAACTCATTTTCTAAAGAATCAAACCTTTTATCAATATCTTTTTTGGGTATGATTGAATCTATTTTAGCTATTAAAGTTTCACTTTTATCCAAAAAAGATCTTAAACTTTTCATTGTATCGCCAATTCCTGAAATAGATTCTGTTAAACCTATAGATTTTATCCCTTTAATACTGCCATTACTCAAATCTTCAGATTTTCCGGGGTAGAGAATAAGCTTCCTTCCTCCCATAAGCTCTTTACTAACAATTCTTGCAGAAGCATCTGAGTATATTTTAACATTATCTTCAACATCAACAATAACATCAACAAAATTTCTTTTCAGGTCTATATCTTTTACTAAGCCTACCTTAACTCCTCTAATCTCAACATCGTTTCCAATTTTGATATTATTAACGCTTTCAAACCTTATCTTAAAGCTGTTGTAACTCTTCTTGGAATTATAATTTTTACCCCAAATTATTGAAACAATAAGAATTGTTAATCCCAAAATGGTTACAAGACCAACGGTAAACTCTACTCTTTTACTCATTATAAACTCTCAACTAGTAGTTCACTTTTTTTGAGCCGGGAAGATCCTGAACATATATCTCTACCAAACTTGATTTCAGCATGTCAAGATAGTATCTGTCCTCATCTGAAAGATATACATAGTGGTTAAACTCATTTTTACCAACCTTATCGTGCATACCTCCAATATTGAGACTATTAAGTCTTAAACCGTTATCCATAAGTTTTACTACATCTTTTGGAGATTTCACTACGGCAATAAACTTTTTTTCACACTCATTTAAATAATCGGCACCATCTTCTGTATTAAAAATCTTACCCTCATACTCAACGGGAACACCCAAAAGATAGATCTCTCTTTCCATCTCATCTTCTGCTATGTCATCATCAATTAAAATAATCTCATCAGGATGGATAAAGTTTCCCCAGCCTACAACAACTTGACCATGAATCAGCCTATCATCAATACGTAAAATACCATCCATAACTATCTCCTGTACTTCTCACCTTTCCAAACAAAGCCGTAAAGATTACCTTTAGCAACTGAAATTATGTTAAAAGGCATATTAAATATCTGATACAAAATAAAGCTTATAAGGTCAGGTTTCAAGTTAAATCTTCCGTATCCATAAAAATTAAAAGAGAGATCACAAAATACCTTTCCAGATATAACAAAAATATAAAACATAATATCAAAAAGATCAAATATTGCCATGAGAGGGTATAAAAATGTAAAGGAATACATAAAAAAGAGTGTGTATATGAAGGTTAAAATATAGGGTGTTCCTATGGTCATTTTTGATGCCCATCTTGCTCTTTGATCAAAAAGTTCAGAGAGAGTTTTACTTGGTTCTGTTCTTACTACATGATCCGGATCTACAATAAACTCCAAACTTTCACCCTCTTTTTCGGCAGTTTGAATGAGGAAAAAATCATCTCCCGAAGTTACATTTAAAAGGGTAGCTCTATTTCCGGATTTTATATAGAGATTCTTTTTAAACATCATATTACTGGCATTACAGGTAAGGGCTCTATTGTTTCCCATTGCACCTGCGGCAACTAAGGAATGAGCTATAAAATCAGTGGTATTAAATCCTTGCCACAGCTTCTCAAACCATGAACTAAAACTCTCTTTATAAAAAACAGACATTCCGGCAACAACACCATGATCTTCAATAGCTTTCTCACCATAAAGTCTAAGCCAATTTTCATGGTAGAAACAATCAGCATCAGAGGATACTATGTAATTGTACTTACTGTTTATGACCCCTGTTTTAAGAGCATTCTTTTTAGGTGATACCCCCTCAACCTTATCGGTAATAGTAATAATAGAAAGATTTGAAATCTTTTCTTTAAGAGATTCTAAAATCTCCAAAGTTCTGTCTGTAGATCTATCGTTTACCACAATAATTTCAAACTTGCTCTTTGGGTAGTTCTGATTATCAATAGATTTTACTGTTCTTTCTATCACCTCCTCTTCATTACAAGCAGGTATAACTATACTTAAATATGGAAGATCACTATCGGGAGTGGTTAATCTTGTTCTTTTTATTTTAAAGATCCCTTTTAAAAAATGGTAACAATAGTAGAAATATAGTGCTAATACAATTATGATAAATATTTTATAGTAGATCATTTAGTTTCCGGTTTAATTCATAAAATAATAGTTTGTATAAGATAACTAATAAATAGTAAAAATTGTTCAAATTTAATTAAAATATTTATATTTTCCTTTCTATTTTAAATAGTTATTTGTTATTCTCTTTATATAAGCTGTAGGAAAGGAAGTAATATTGTATGACAAATTAGTATTAAATAGTTGGTTTCTTATTGAAGGGAAAATGAAAAATAAAGAGGGTGTAGAACCGTGTAATAGTTGTGTTTATAATGAAATATGTCCACCAATTTCTAATTATGAATTAATTCTATAAAAATTTAATCTATGTAAAATTAAGGAGTAGATGTATGTATAAATTTTTAATAATAGCTTTATCATTTGCCCTTTTTTTTTCTTGTACTGATAAAACACCAAGCTTTCGTAGTGAAGAAAAAAATGGAATAGTCTATGCAAAAAATAAAAATATTCCAAATAATCCAAAGCTAAACTATAAATTAACCCCTCTGTTTTCAATAGAAACTACCTTAAAACATTTTTATATGGGTGGATTAAAAAGATTTATAACTATAGATAAATCAAGTGGCTTAATCTATGTCCTAGATCCAAAAACATTTACTATTAAAGGATACAATATGAGTGGTAAGTTAGAGTGTGAGTTTGGAGGTAAGGGGTTTGGTCCTGGTGAATTGGGCGAAAAATTAGGAGATAATATTAATGGAATAAACTCTATTTATATAGAAGATAATAAAGTTTATGTTTTAAATTACTCTCAAAATAAATTAGATGTTTTTGAGCTAAATGGGAAATTTATTGAATCTATAGAAAGTCCATTCAAGAAAGATTATAGAAAAGGGTGGATAACTCATAATTATGCTATCTCCTCTTTAGGAGGCAGTAAATTTCTTGAAATAATCTCAGAATTTAAATTAAAAAAGGTTGGAGTAAGTTCTCGTGAATTTTGTATCAAGATTTCACTTATAGATATTGATGATGTAGAAAGTGGTAAAATACAATTGTTAAATCATGAGATAGAAAACTCCAATAATGATTGGTATCATATTCTTGGTCAGCGTTTTACATTCTCTGATGATCACATATTTATACCAAAAAATAGTAAGGATATTTTTGAGATTGATGTTTATGATATGTCAGGAATTAAAACTATGAATATCTCAAAATCCTATAGACATATTAGGTATCCATTAGTCTATAGAACTTCATTGAAATGGAATTTTGATCGTGAAGCTATTTTAGATATTCAAGTGGATAGATTTGATAATCTTTGGATCTCATCATCAGAGGATAATGAGATGGAGAAAATTACGGATAACTCTCAAGTTCAAATTTTTGATAATAAGGGTAAATACCTTAATCTAATTAAGCTTAATACTAACCTTATTGTTGCTAACTTTTTCTTTTTAGGGGATAAACTTTTTATCTATGGTTTTGAGAAGTCTGATGAGGATCAAAATTATATTTTAAGAGCTTATGATTATGAAATTGTTGAATAGTATTATTTCCCTTTTATAAACAATTAGACGCAACGGACTGTCTTCCAACTTGTTTGAGAGTTATTTTCAAATATTATGGAAAGTGTATTGATTTTGCATAGCTTATACTTCTCCAATCTTCTTTAATAGCTGGAGATCATAATAGCTTAACAAAAAATCGTGGAGCTTACTATAAACTTGTGATTATTACCTGATAAGTTTATTATAAACAGATTATAAACAGATTATAAAAGTCCCTACCAAAAATTGATAGGGACTATTAATAAAAGGTATAAAACAGTATATCTTACTTAATAAGTACCATCTTATTTGTAGAAATAGCCATTCCATTGCTTATAAGTTTAGCATAGTAAGTTCCGGAACTTAAACTACTACCATCAAAATCTACTTTGTGTACACCGGCTTTCTGAGCTCCAAGTTGATATGATTTAACAATACTACCACTAACATCAAAAATAACTATTTGGATGTTAGAGGAGTCATAGCCAAGATCAAAACTTAAAGTAGTTGTAGGATTAAACGGATTTGGGTAGTTTCTAAGTATAGAGTGATCTTTAATAATATTCTCATCTATTGATGTATAAGAGTTTATATGAAGTTTCATACAAAAATTTGCAGATTGAGAAAACTCCCCTAAATCGTAATCATAAAGATCTTTCCACTCATTGCCATCTTTATAAAAACTCTCTCCCGGAGAAGCTTTTGAAGTAACAATTGTTTTTGTTGGTTCTGCTCCCAATAGAACCGGAACATCAGATGTTCTATCAATAGGGTGTCCTCCATTATTAAACTTGAGGTAGACATATGTATCTGGCGAAATTGAAGTAGAAGCTCCAAACTCTTCAAGAGAAACTTCATGAAAACCTCTCTTCTCAAAACTACCACTTGTTTCACAGATAAGATCTGTTAACTCACCGTTTTCAAAACCATTGTATATTTTCAAATCAAACTCACAATTATCGACAGGAGTAAAAAAACTAACTCTACTAATAAGATTATATTCATTCTCAAAACCTTCAACATAAAAATAGTTTACAGCTTCACTAATCTCCTCGACAGTATCTCTCCACCCATGATAATCATGAATATAAATTTCTTTACTTGGTGGGCAATCTTCATAAAAATCTTTCTCCTCAACATCTTTAAAAGATACAGCTCCCATAAACTCCTCTTTACAAGACCATTTGTCATAGTAAGAGATATAGAAGTATCCATTGTGGCCCCAATACTCACCCCAACTATTTTTTACAATCCAAGCTCCCGGAGCTGGAGCACTATATATCTCTCTTTCGTCATCCCAACCAACAATGGTAACCGCATGATTAGGTAACATATTTGATGAGTAAGGCTGATAATGATTATAGTCATAATCAATAAATTGATTATTGTAAGCCATACATGTTCCAATAGCTCCATTCTCCATTATACACTCTTTTATCTCATCAATACCGTTAAGATCTTGATCCATAGTGTACCACTCTATATGTTTTGGAGCAAACCTTTGGTAAAGATCAGATTCAAAAGGAGGAGCTGTTTCAAAAGAGTGGGAACCTTCACCCATAACTACACCATCACCTCTGGTAATATATGCAGATGCAACAAGATAATCTCCACCTTGATGAACCTCCAAACCGTTTCCGGTAGTAGGTTCGGCATCTAAATTTTGGAACTGATTAAAACCATTCCACCAATCTAAATGATACTCGGAAAAATTAGGTTCATTTTCTTGATAGTATTGATCGGTTCTCATAATGTTACTCTCCATTGCAGCCATAACAGCATGAGTCCAACAGGTTCCTCCATCTTGATTTTTAACGGAGCTGACATAGTTTACACCGTTATAGTCTCTCAAATCAAATTGAGTTGGCAAATCTCTTGAGAATGCCAAAACTACCATAAAAAGTATCAAAACTAACTTTTTCATTAGAAACTCCTCATTATTAAACTAATAAAATTTTACTAAAAAAAGGTATTTAATGCAATTGTAAAAACATTAAAACATGATAAAAAGCTTAAAAATATCCTATGTTTTTATTTTGAGATATATCTAAAATATCATTAATATTTGTTTTTATAACCTCAATTTCTTTAGATGATTCTGACTTACAACACCTTCTCATTACATTTCCTTTACTGAACTCTTTTAGAACAATATCAACCTCGTCTAAAGGTTCAAAAAGATTTCTCTTTAAGTTGTTTATGAAAATTAACTGAAAAAGGAATGATAAGATACCCATAAATGCTACACTCCACGCTCCCTTAGATCCAAATTTTTTAGCTTTCTTATCGGCCATAATCATTGCCTCTCTGTTAATATCACTTAAAACAGATATAGCTTTAATAATCTCTTTGGTTGAGTTGTAATCACCGTCAAAAGATTTTTCATAGTTGTTTTCAATTGTTTTTATAGCATCAACTTCACCTTTTTCAGTAACATTACCTTTTAAAAAATTTAAAGATTTTCTAAACTTTTCAATAAGTTCAATCTTCTCATCTCCACCTCTGTTTAAACCAATAAAAGAGAGCATATTTCTACTTTCATGTAGAGAGAGCTCATTCTGTTTTATAATAACTTCAATAATAGGACTTATTCTTGTAAGTACCCAAATAGATGAGAAAAATATAAGGGAGTGAAAAATTAAAAGAGACCATCCTGCAAACTCTATATTTTTAAAGATACGCATACTAGATACCTTTCATCAGTTTTGGGATATCCTTAACATTGGATACTATTATAAGATTATCATTTTCTTTTAGTGACATATAAGGATTGGGTTGCATAACCTCTTCATTTCTCCTTATACCAACAACCATAATACCAAATCTTTTAGGAAGCTCAAGCTCTATTAAGTTTTTACCAACCATAGATTTATGTAATAAAACTTCTGTAAGGTGAAGATCGTTTCCTAAGTTTACATCTTTAATAATATCATTATACAGAACTCTATTGGCAAACCTTCTTCCAAACTCCTGTTCAGGATTTGTTACTTGATCAGCACCAACAAGTTGCAAAATTCTTTGATGAAGCTTATCATTTGCCCTTGATATAACTTTTGTTGCTCCCATCTGCTTTAATAAGGCTGTACATATTATTGAAGCCTCTTTTGAATCATCTCCAATTGCACATATAGCACAATCTCTTTTATCAGGTTGAAGCTTAGCTAAAGATACCTCATCTGTGGCATCTGCAATAACTGCTTCCGTAACATAGTTAGATGCTTCTTCAACAAGGCTCTTTTTAATATCTACCGCCATAACTTCGGCCCCTTTTTCCGAAAGAGTTTTAACAAGCGACATTCCAAACTGCCCAAGACCAATTACTACAATTTGCTGTTTCATTTATAAATCTCCAACTATGTTAATGATATTTTTGCTCTCAATGTTTCTCTACTATTTTCCTTGTTTGAAATATTAAAAAAAGCAAATAGAGTAATAGGGCCTATTCTTCCTATAAACATTGAAAAGATTATTATAATTTTACCTATTTCATCTAACATATCTGTACAACCAATGGAAAGACCAACTGTTGCCAAAGCTGATGTTGCCTCAAAGATTATTAATTTTAAGGGTATATCTTGTGTTGTTTCAAGCATGAAGATAGCAAAAAACCATATTAAAAAACCTGCTATAAATATAGATATGGCTCTGTATACGGTAGTATGGTGTATCTCTCTATTAAAAAGAGTTAAAGCATTTCTATTCCTAATCGTTTTCCAAAAAGTTATTGCTATTATACCAATTGTTGTTGTTTTTATACCACCGGCGGTACTACCGGGAGATCCACCTATAAACATATATATGATCATTATGATAAGGGTAGGATTAGATAAGCTACTTATATCAACAGAGTTAAATCCGGCTGTTCTTAAAGTTACCGAAAGAGCTACTCCATTGCTAAATTTATCAAATAGTGGTAAATTTTCCAAAATACCTCTCCACTCAAAAATAGTAATAAAAAAAGCACCTGAAACCAATAAAATAGCCGTAACAATCAAACTTATTCTGGAAGATATAGATATGTGATAACCTCTCAACCATCTTGGAATAACTAAGGTTGTGGCCGGTGCTAAACCTCCTAGTACTATCAAAATTGATACAGTATGAAGTATAAAAGGGTTTGAGTTGTAGTTTATTAAACTATCACTGTCAAGGGCAAATCCCGCGTTACAAAATGCCGATACAGAGGTAAAGATAGCTTTCCAAATAGAATCCGTTAAATCTCCACTCTTTGTAAGAAACATAATAAATAGAAAAGCAGCTCCAAATATTTCAGCAGTAAATGTAACTTTCAAAATAGTAGATAGAGATGTTATTATTTTGTCATGGTCAGTATCGTTTATGGATTTTATAATATACTCCTGTTTAAGAGATAATCTTTGACCAAGTTTATGGAATAAGATTATTGTAACACCCATTATACCTATTCCTCCCAATTGTATGAGTAGTAGTAAAAAAAGCTGACCCCAAAAAGTAAAATTATCAGCTATACTCATAGTAGAAAGTCCGGTTACACAAACACCACTTGTAGATATAAAAAGAGCATCAACCAACCCTATAGGGTTCTTTGTAGATATAGGTAAAATTAGAAGAATAGCTCCAAATACAGATAGAAAAAGAAATGTTAGAGAAAGTATTCTTTCAGGATTATCAATAAAGAGGTTCCACCAAAATTCAGCTTTACCAACATCTTTGTTTTTTAATTGTAAAGAGAGTAAAATAATTATGATTACAGAAATAACTATAGTAACTATTATTAGTTTTGGAAGATATACTAAAAAAAACAAAAGGGTTGAGAGTAGAGTAAGGGTAATATAATTAACCCTCTTAAGACCTTTTGAAATCAACCAAGCGTTGTATATAGATACAGTTAAGAATAGAGATACTATAAGAGGAATTACAGAGTAATATACAACCTCTAATTCTGCAAATATATAGATCATAAGCGGTATTATAAGTGAAATGGCTCCATAGCGAGCTGTTGATGATAAGGAGTGGGATTCTACATCCTCATCTTTATCAATAACCCATCTACTTTGAATAAAAATATATATTAAAAGAATTAGGATAGAGGTAAATAGAAGAGTGTAAAAAGGGTCTTTAACTATACGTTCTAAATGCAATACATAGAATGATACTGACAGAATATAACCAGCTAATTTATTTAGTTTGCCTTCTTTACTCCCAATTGTAGTTGATAAAAAAAAGATACCTAAAGATATTAAAATTGACACTGTTGTAAAAGTCCAATTACTTAAAAAACTACTTCCCAACTCAACAAACATTATTGGTACAGGAGAAAGAACCATAAGCAAAGGTTTTATTTTAGATCCTTCAAGCGAAAACTTCATCTATCCACCGGTTAAAATTAGATCCATATCAAAATTTATGTATAAAACCTATTTTAACATAAATTTTCGAGAAAGTTATTTATTTGCTTAATGATTGTCAAGAATCTAATACTCAAATTTTTATTTCAAAAACCTATCTTTTAAACTTCTAGAAACCCTCTAATCTTCTAATATTAGTACATTTAAAACAATCTAAAAATAGAAATTTATAATCAATTTACGATTTGAAATTCCATTTTTATAGTTTCTAGAGTATATTAAAAATAAAAGCTGTAAAACTACTTTTATACAAAGGTAGATCAATCTATAAAAGTTGGAGTAAATTATGGAAATTAACATAAGAGGTTTGGAAAAGTCTCACTTTGAGCAATTGTATGCTTTATTTGATCAGATTGACAATCTTCATCACGATTCAATACCATCTATATTTAAAAGATCTTTTGATAAAAAAGGTGTTAAATCACATCTGGAAAATATACTTATTAGTAAAACTCATCATATAGTTGTTGCAGTTGATAAAAATGAAAATGTATTGGGATTTGGGGAGTATATTATTAAAAGTATTGAGAATCATAAAGTTTTTGAAGATAAAAAAAGTATAAATATAGTGTCTATAATTGTAAAAAAAGAGTACAGGTGTAGAGGTATAGGAACAAAAATACTTAAATATATTGAAGATCAGACTACTCTTCTTAAACTAGACTCAACAGAGTTAATGGTTTGGGGATTCAACCAACCTGCAATAAAATTTTATGAATCAAATGGATATGAAACCCTATTTAAGAAATTACATAAAAAGAGGTAACAACATGAAAGAGCGAAGCGACACCACTTGATTTTTTATCTAAAAGATTAAGTCAACAACATTTACCACGAAAGATGTCCTACACCCATTGCAGAAAAAAATAGGACGAAGTAATAGGAAGCTGGCAGGCTATTTGGTTGCATACCTATCCACCCAAAAGCTTTATCAGAGATAACATATCATGCTCTACAATACCTAAATTTACAATAAATAGCTTTATGACATATCCTAGTATTGTTATAAATGTAATAAATCCTATCAATATTTTTAAAGGGAATCCTACAAGAAAAATATTCATCTGGGGAACAGTTCTTGCTATTATACCTAAGGCCGATTCAATAATGAAGAGAGTTACTACAACAGGAGCTCCTGCTTTTATTCCTAAAGAGAAAAGAGTGGAAAGATTTTTTGTAAGCATCTCCGTAATAGATGAAACGGATAAAAAATTTACACTTCCTAAAGCTATCTCCTTAAAGCTTTCACCAATAGCTTCAATAAAAAAGAGATGCCCGCCAATTAATAGGAATATAAGCATTAAGAAAAAGTATTTAAGTCTACTCATAAGAGAAAGATTTGTATCTGTTGTAGGATCCATCATTGCCATCATTGTAAGTCCCATTTGAAGACCCATTAGTTCTCCTGCAAATTGAAATGCAGCAAATATAAAAAGAGGAACGAATCCTATTGTAATTCCAATAAATAGTTCACTTAAAGCATAGCCTACAAACTTTATAAGACCGCCATCAATAGTGGGAGCAATAGGGGTAACAAAAGGGAAAAGAAGAATAGCCAAGAGAAATGAGAGCAATACTTTAACCCTCATATCAACACCTTGATAACCCAAAACAGGTAAAAATACCACAATAGTCAAAACTCTTATAAAAGCTAAAAAAAAGGATTCAATATTATTTGGAGTAATAAAATCCATTATTGAGAAACTAAAACTATAAGGTTAAACATCTCTTGGGTGAAAGAAAGTACTAAATTCATCATCCATGGAAGACCAATTATAAGTGTTGCCAGAACTGCAATCATCTTTGGAATAAATGTTAAAGTCATCTCTTGAATCTGTGTAGCAGATTGAAAGATACCTATAACCAAACCAACAATTAAACCTACCAATAAAATTGGAGCAGAAAGAAGAACCGCCGTATTTACACTTCTTGTAAGTATATATAAAACAAACTCTTGATCCATTATCTATACCCCTTAATTATTGATTCAACCAACAGGTACCATCCGTCAACCAGAACAAAAAGCAAGATTTTAAACGGTAAGGATATCATCATTGGAGGGAGCATCATCATACCCATACTCATAAGAATTGAGGCTATAACCATATCAATTATTATGAAAGGGAGGTAGAGAATAAAGCCTATTTGGAAAGCTATTCTCAACTCTGATATAATAAAAGCCGGAATAACAACATGAAGAGGAATATCTAAAGCTGTTTTGGGCTTTTTACCCTTGTTTAAACTCAAAAAAAGTTCAAGCTCATGCTCTCCTGTTTGTTTTAGCATAAACTTTTTCATATCAACCGAAGCTTTATCCAGTGCAACCTGCATGGTAATCTTCTTTTCACTAAATGGGAGATATGCATTTTCATAAATATTTCCAAAAGTTGGAGACATAATATAAAATGTAAGAAACAGAGAGAGCCCTATAATAACCTGATTTGGTGGCATCTGTTGAATCCCGAGAGCTGTTTTTACAAAATGGAATATAATTACAACTCTCGTAAAACTTGTTGTCATAATTAGGATTGAAGGTGCCAATGTTAGGACTGTCATTAAAACTAATATTTGAATAGCTGTTACAAAATCAGTAGCTTCATCAATCTTTTTTGCAGATATTGAAATTGTAGGGAAAACAGGATCAACCTGAGAAAAAAGACCTACAACAAAGAGTAAAACTATTGCAACAATATACTTCCTATTCACCATCAACTTTCCTAACACTCTTTTTTAAGATTGAACCAAACCCCTCTCCTGTAGTCCTGTCTATACTATTTTCAATATCCCTAATCTCTTCTCCCTTTTCAAACTTATCTATTAAGGTTATGTTCTTTTCAGAGATTCCCAAAAGATAGATCTTATCGTAAAATTTTATTACCTGTAACTGTTTATTGTAGGTGAGAGGAGCTATTCCTATTGAATCATACAGCTCATTTGAGAGATTACCTCTTCTTACTCTTTTACTTTGAAACTTTTTCATAAAAAGTATGAATAGATATATAAAAACAATAACAATTAAAAGCATTATACCCATTTTGGCTATTAGTGAAAACCAAGAGGGTGAGTTCTCCTTAACAGCATAGGCCAAAGATTTTGTTGTATCGGCAACAGCTTTATTGTTTAGTATCGAGTTTGCTTTATCAAGGTCAATTGCGTTTAGGGAGCTTAGTAAAATTAGTGGTAAAAATATTAAATAGTTCATAAATTTAATTTTTGTTGTTTATCAGTTACTTAAATTTATAAATTGTTAATCAACATTCAAAGATAAATCTATCTTTTTTACGGAGGAAATTTTGAAAAACTTTATCAATATAGTTTTGTTTGAACCGGAAATACCCCAAAACACTGGAAATATTGGCAGGTTATGTGTTGGTCTTGATATTTGTTTACATCTTATTGAACCTTTGGGATTTGATATTAGTGATAAAATGGTAAAGAGGTCAGGTCTTGACTATTGGAAAGAGCTTGATTTGATAACCTATGTTTCTTGGAATGATTTTTTAGATAAAAATAGAGATCCTAAAATTTTATATGCATCCACAAAACCACAAAAAACTATATATGAAACAAAATTTTCCAAAGGTTGTTTTGTGGTCTTTGGAAAGGAAACTGGAGGGCTGCCTCAATGGTTTCACAATCAGTATAAACTTGGAGGATTTACAATACCAATGCCCGGAGCTGTGAGATCTATAAACTTAAGTAATAGTGTTGCCGTTGTGGCTTATGAAGCTTTTAGACAATTATCCGGTTAATCTTTAATTGTGGAGCTGTTTGTTTGAGATCTACTTAAATTTGACCTTTTCCCGGTAGATTGCTAAATAGTATAATTGGAAATGTTTATTGGTTTTAGTTCTCATATTTTTGATATATGAGTTCTCCGCAATGTTTACAATGGCTAGCATCCAGATCATGTCCGGTTAATCCACATCTCTTACACTCTATATCTCTTTTTCGTGAAAGATACATCCACTCTCTTATAACTAAGCCGGCTTGCCAAGGAATTAAAATTATGCCTGAAATAATCATGAGCACCGTAACCCATCTTCCTGCTTCAGTAACAGGGGTAATATCGCCAAAACCAACAGTTGTCAAGGTTACAACAGTATAATAAAATGAATCTCCAAAATTTGAAAGGTTGTTGTTAGCTTCAAACTCTGCCCACCAGAAGAAACCCGATGATACAAAAAATATCATAAATATAGTAAATAGAAGCCTCATTACCTTAAGAGCGTGAAAATTTATTGTACCAAAGAAAAATTGAGGATCTTTCGTGAATCTCAAAAATCTAAATATTCTAAATACTTTAAAAACCCTAAGGATTGATATCACAGAGATATCTATGTGAGGAAATAGTATTATAATTATTGTCGGAGCTATTGCTATAAGATCTATAACAGAGTATATTTCAAAAAAATGTTTAATTCTACTCTTTGATCCATATAATCTCAATATATACTCAATAGAGAAAAAAGATACAATAACCAGTTCTGAATACCATAGGTTTTTTTCTGTTTCAGGATCCAGTTTGTATGTTGATAGTATAAATATTATAAGTGCTATAAGATTGAGAGCTATTATAAATATATCTACTATTTTTCCTGTAACTGTTTCGGAATCAATGAGATAGAACTCTATTTTTTCTCTTAAATTCAATCATTATCTCCATCTTAATCTACCATTCGTAATATATAAATATATCGTTTTCATAAAAATATAAAATATGGCTCTTTCTGTAATATTATGGTTGCATTTTTATTTTTCTAATATGTGGTAAAAATCCAGTTGCCATCAATATTTTTAAAAAGAAATAATTCATAT
>PDON01000042.1 GCA_002742935.1 Candidatus Cloacimonadota bacterium
TTTCCTTAGCTTTATAAGATTAGGTGTATTTTTTTATAAAACTAGGAAGCCTCTTGTGTCTGTCAAGATATTTTTTTCACAATATTATAGAAAGAACCTGTTTTTTAAATTTTAAACTAATTCCTGCATATATTAGAGATTTAATTCCATCAATCGAAAATGGATTTCCATTATTTGCAACCGTTAGTGTATTCTCGTAAAGTTTAATATGTATGGCTTTTTTTGTTGCACTTTTAGCTTCATCGTCAGCATTTTGAATTAGTTCTAATAATTGCCTACCATTATATTCCTTTTGAATTCTTTGTTCTTCTTTATAATCTTGAACAATCCTTTCAGGTTCATCTAGATAGTTTTTTTCTATTTGAGCAACTTTTTTTACTATCCAGTCAGATGTTTTCATATTTAATCCTAAATTTTATATATAGTATTTTTGGGAGTATTTAATTTTATTAGCAATTATATTAATAACTACTTTTCACACTTCCACAGATAATATTCGTAATATTAACAAAGATCAACGCAAATTTTAGGAAATACAAACTATATAATTAAAAATTATACCACTCTAAATTTTGCCATCTGTTGCAGTTGTTGCAAAATTTGCAACAACTGATTTTCTTTGCAACTCTCCTTCTTCAAATATATTTTAATATGACGAGAAATAGTAGATTTATTTCTGTTAAACAACTCTGCCATCTGGTCTATGTTTAGCCATACGGTTTCATTTTCTAAATGTACCGCAAGTTCCGAAAGACCATCTGAACCTTTATAAATAATTATTTGGTCTCTTTTATTGCCCATTTTCAATTAATTTCATATCCTTATTCTTTTTCTACTGGAACCCATAGTTCCATCTCATATTCATCACTGTTCATATCCCCTTTACCATATACCTCTAAGTCAGGCGTACCTGCGTGTTTGAGACCATTTTCCGGAAAGAATGTTCCCATTACATACTCCCAACCCTTATGAATACAGTCCGGAACTTTACCTTTAAGCGGAATAATAGCATAATCTGTTTCCGGAATTTCTAATATTTCTAGACCATTTGATATCGCAAGCTCTCTATTATTAACATCGAATCCGGCCATATAAGAGAAATCTCTTTCTGACTTTGCATTGAAACAAGCTCCATAATCTTGACCATCTCCTATACCGGATAGAAAATCTGCCCCTTTACTTGTCATAAGTTCCTGCCACAACTTAGGAAAATCCATGCTATTTTTAGCATCTACACTTATACCTGCTATAGCAAATTCTTTTTTTCTTTCAATTTTTACATCCATTTTGTTACCTCCTTCAATATTAAGTGAAAAGTGTACCGGAGAAAAAATTTTATATTTATAGCCTTTTCTTACTTCACTTGGTGTTACATTGTGAAAATTTTTAAATGCTGTCGTAAATGAGTTATGACTGTCATATCCATATTTCATTGCTATAACAATGATCTTTTCGTTTGAATTTGCTATATCAAGAGCTGCTTTTGTTAACTTCCTAGATCTTAAATAATCGCTAAGTGTAATACCTGAAATTATAGAGAAAACTTTTGAAAATAATGGGTATGAGTAGCCTGAGATAGATAAAACTTTTTTCTCATCTACTTTATCATCTAAACATTTTTCAAGATATTCAAGCGTTCTATTAAAATTTGCTAATTGATTCATTTCCCCTCCACAAATATAATCTATATCAAAATCTTATATAATGCTTTCTATTTTCCGTACAAAATATATAACACTTGTAATCTTTGTGATAATCCTATTTCAATTAAGTTTAGCTTTATCTTTTAATATAATATTACAGTTTATAGTGTCTTTTTTATAATAAAAAAATGCAAAGCTTCCTATAAACATTATTTGAAAACTTTGCATTTTACTTCAACAACCAATATTAAATTCTCCACTTTTGGGAGAGGGTTTAGATTCTTAATTGATAATTAAACAATTTGTTCTTGATAATTTTCACAAAACCCTAATCAAACTCTCTTATAAGTGGAGCATAACCATTTTTATTTTCTTCATCATAAGAAAATGAGAACTCTCCAAAATCAGAAACAGGTAATCCTGTATAGTAATCTTCAGGATTAGATATTTTCTTTATCTCTTCATAGTTTCCGTTTTCATTTTCATAAGTAATATCTACTTTCTCTGATAGAGTATAGTTTTCGTTTTCCCAAACAGAAGTTTTAATACCTACTAAATTTCCATTAGTATAATTATACTCATTTTTACTATTTTTATTCCACTTGCTTTCATAATCATTCCATACAAAATTTTCAGCATATGAAATATGAGACCCATTATATTTGTATTCCCTTTTATTTATCGGTAACCAATCGTAATTTTGATTACTGTATTTAATACTGGTTATTAGTTTTTTACCATCATAATTAAATTCATACTTAGAGGAGTTCTCCCAATCTCCGGAGTAATTTTGGTAAGATACAACGATTTCGACTATATTGCCATCTGCCCAACTGTAGATATATTTTGTAGGGTTATCATAAGCATAAGCCTCCACCTTTTCCAATAACCTTCCTTCTTCATCATAAGCCCAATCTGTTTGATAATCAAGCTCCCAATCATTGTCATAATTCTGAAATATCTCCTTTTTTATGAGAAGATTATTCTCGTAAGTATATATGATTTTCTCATCATCAAGGTTCTCACTTTTGGTAACAACCTTTTTTATTTTACCACTCTCATAACTAAAAATATCAGTTAAATAATCATTAGCATATAGTTTTTTCTCAGGAAGAGATGTTGAGTTGTTTTCGTAGATAAACTCCTCCTCAAGAGAGATTGATTTTTCTTCATATCCATTGAGAGTTCTTTTTTCTAATCTTCCGTGAGAGTCATACTCCATATCCATTTCAAATTTACCGCTCCACAATCCGGAAGATTGATCGTAGTTTTCCAAATTTATTTTAACAATCCTATATTCTGATCCTGAACTGCCAGTAGGATTACTACTATCGTCATTGCTACAAGAAGCTAATAGTGCAATAAGTATCACTATTAAAGTTTTGTAAATTCTATTTTCCATCTTTGCTCATCCCTTTTTTTTAATTTTAGTTTCCAAAATAGCCGTTGTATTATAAAAAAAATAAAATAAAAAAACAAAATAAAAAATAAGCATATTTTTATAAAAGCTTTGCTATTTGGTTAAAATTATAGAAGAAAAAGAGTGATATATACATTATATTAAATCAAACTTTTCCAAAAGGAGTGATTTGAGCTATTATGGATAGGATAAACAGGTTTGTAAGAGAGTTTAGGGATAGAAAAAGATCTCAACTGATATTAAATATTTTAGGTAATAATTCACCATACATCTTTGTAGTGATAGTTCTGCTCCTATCTATAGAATCATATTACTATATGACCCCTATTGTGAAAAAACTTTTATTTTCTGTATCAATTGTATACTTGTTTTTTATAGTTATAAAATCAATAATTAAATTTAAAAGAGAGAGAAAGGTTCTAACTCTTACAGATAGAGATCTTCTCATATATCTGCAAAAAAAGCATAAGTTTAATACCGATACTATACAGATCTATGATCTTTATAAGCTTTTGGATAGCAACTATGATCCTGAAGTAGTTAACCACTCTATAAATATCCAAGCTAAAAATATAGAGATACCGGATGCTAAGGATTTAGTCCCAACCTCATATTTAAGGAACTCTTTTTTTAAAACTATTTTGCCTATTGCACTACTTTCGGTTCTTTATTTTGAGACTTTTAGTAGCTCTTTTCATAGATTTATAGATCTTAACGGGAGGTATTATAAGCCTGCTGATCATACTATTACCATAAGAGGTATAGAGAAAAGCTATACTGAGGGTGATACTCTAAACTTTTCTGTAGATCTTACCGGTAACATACCCAAAAGTATTGGTATAGCTATTATTGATAATATTACAGGAGAGAGAGAGGATATAAATAGATCTCTAACGGACTCTATAGTCAACTATGAAAGAGTAGTAGGTTCGGGAAAATTTACACTTTTTTCATACTCAGAAGATACAAGATCTGATTCTCTTTTGTTTACAGTAAAGAAGATACCTAGTATTAGTAGTTTAAAACTTATAACCACTCCACCAAAATATACAAAAATAAAAACAGATACATTGGGTAACTTTTTTGAGACCATAGATATACTGTATGGGACAAAGATTGATTTTGAAATAGAGTCTATAGATAATCCTGATTCCGTAAAAATACACTATACCTTTAAAAAGAGTGGAAAAACTATTAAACTAGAGAGAAAAGATAGTAAGTTTATAACAACAATAGTTGCCGATTCTCTAAGCTCTTTTTATCTAACACTGTACAAAGATATGGTTTATACCAAAAATCCCATTATTTATGAGAGTAATATTATAGATGATGAATATCCCATTGTAAACCTTGTTTCACCTTCAAACGGTATGGAGATAGAGAAGGATAACCTTTTCCCTTTAGTTGTATCATATTTTGATGATTACGGTATAGTTAGCAGTTACCTCTATATAAAGAAGATAAGACCCTCTATTATTCCTGGGCTTGATGATGAGGTTGTTAAAGATAAAGTAAAGCTCAAAATAGAGAAACAACTTGATGGTTCTGCAGGTTTTGGGGATTATATAGATCTTACAAAATATAATCTCTACAGTGAAGATAAGGTTGAGATTTTTGTGAGAGTTTATGATAATGATAGGGTAAAAGGACCAAAGTTTACCGATAGTGAAACTATTACCCTCTATGTTCCAACTCTTCAACAGCTATTTTCAGATGTTGAAGATAATTACCAAAAACAGAGTGAAAATATTAGAAAGAGTCTAAAAAATAGTTCCGATATAAAAAAATCTCTAAAAGAACTTGAGAATAAGTTAAAGATTGGAGAGATGGAGGGTTTTGAAAATAAGTATAAACTATCAAAAGTGCTAAAATCTCAAAAAGAGATGATTGAAGATATTGAAAAACTTGAAAAAAGTGTAAAGGAAAATATTGAAAAGCTGAATGATAATTCACTTCTTTCACAGGAGACCCTGAAAAAGTATAAAAAGCTGCAAAATCTTATCTCTGAAATTGTTAATGATGATCTCAAAAAAAGATTGGAGAAACTAAATAAAATGACAGATGATCAAAACTTTACAAAAGAGGATTATGAGAAGGTTTTGGAGGATTTAAAAAGTCAAGAGGAACTTTTTAAAGAGAGTATGGAAAAAACTATAAACATTTTAGAGCAGATAAAGAAAGAGCATCTTATTGATAGTTTTATAAAAAAAATGGAAAACTTAATTGATAAACAAGATCA
This sequence comes from Candidatus Cloacimonadota bacterium, assembly GCA_002742935.1. Taxonomy (GTDB): domain Bacteria; phylum UBA4055; class UBA4055; order UBA4055; family UBA4055. The sequence goes on from PDON01000042.1 coordinate 5,303, forward strand.
AGTAAGGGAGAATATAAAGAGAGACAGTAAGAATCTTAATAGAGTTAAACAGATGGAAAATGATATTAAAAAGGTACTTTCTCAAAATATAGCAAAGTTTGATTCTACAGGGTCTGAACTTTTTAATGGAAAAAACAGACCTCTTTTTGATAAGATAGTTGATAAGAATAGAAAAAAATCTTTAGATATGGATATAGACAATCTAAACTCATCTCTCAACAGGAGAGATACGGCAATGGATATGAGTAACAAAATTAAAAAAGGTTTTGATTCCCTTATTGATGATGCTCAATCTTTAAAGGATAAAATGGTTGAGGAAAAGAAGGATGAGTTAATATCAAAGATAGATAAAATAATAAAAAAACTTTTAACATTCTCATTTAGTATGGAAAGGCTTCAAACTTTAACTAAGGGTATGAGTAAAACCTTTTCAAAAGGAGGAGAAACACTGGTTGCCATAAGTGATAATGAAAGCTACTACAACAAAAGTTTTAATCAAATTTTTGATATAGCGAAAGAGAGTTTTTTTATTGATAAGAAGATTGGCTCTACCATTACAAAAATTGAAAACTACTTCAATAGAATTGAAAGATATTCCGAAACTAGATCATTTTCGGTAATCTCAAATTCACTATATCAAGTTGTATCTTTAACAAACTCACTCATACTAATGCTTGAAGATGCCAAAGAGAACATTAAAAACTCAAAATCATCCACAGGACTTGAGGAGATGATGGAGAAGATGGAAAAGCTGGCAGAGCAGCAGTCTAAGCTAAATCAAGAGAGTAGTGATATAATGAACAACCCAACCCAAGGGCAATCAATGGAAGAGCAACTTTCCAAACTTGCACAGCAACAACAGGCTTTACAAGAGGCTCTTTCTAAAATGATGGATGAACAAGGTATGCCAACCCCGGGTGAGAATGGGAAACCCGGAGAAAGTGGTAAGCCCGGTATGAGTGGAAACTCCGGTAAAAAAGATAGTTCAGGAAATAGAGGAGATGGAAGTTTAGGAAAAGATGGGAATCCTGTTGATGGAGATAGTGGGGAAAGCTCAGGAGGAAAAGGTTTGGGTGATAAACTTTCGGATATTGGAAACTCTATGGGCAAGGTGTCAGATCAACTAAAGAACAAAAAGTTAGATCAATCAATATTAAAAAGACAGCAGGAGATTTATGAGAAAATGTTGGATGCTGTTCGTTCTATGAGAAGAGAGAAGTTTTCCAAAAAGAGAGAGAATCAAAGATCTATCTTAAAAGGTGTAAATCCCGGAGAGATTGAGATTGTTGATCCTAGATCTGAACTGAGAAAACTTATGCTAAGATCTTTGAGAGATGGATATAACAATGAGTATAAAAATAAAATAAAGAGGTTTTACAATAAGCTTCAGCACTAAATTGGATAAGAGAGAATTGGTATGAAAACGATAGTATTTACTCCTATAGGGAGTTTAATATCAAACGATAAAGATAAAGCAGATCTTCCGAGGCAGCCTATTTTTTCAAACTCAAAAGCTGTTATAAGACTTAATAAAGGTTGTAATTTTGAAGAGGGATTAAAGGATCTTGAAGGGTTTGAGAGGTTGTGGGTTATCTTCCATTTTGATAAGAATAGTAGCTGGAAACCTTTAGTAGATCCTCCCATAAATTGTGATGGCAAAAAGAAAGGAGTGTTTTCTACCAGATCACCCTACAGGCCAAATGGAATTGGGATTTCCGTTGTTAATATATTAAAGATAGATGGGCTTGATATCCACATAGAAAAGTCAGATATGATAGACGGAACACCAATTTTAGATATAAAACCCTACATACCTAGAAGTGATAGTTTCCCCCAAAGTAGATTTGGCTGGGTGGAGAGTGCTGAATCAAATAAATTTACCATTAAATTTACAGGAGATGTAGAAAGTAAGATCGCCTTCCTTGAAAAAAGGGGTATATTCCTCAAAAATAGGATCTTTACTCAATTGGAGTATGATCCTTTTAACTCTAAAAAGAAAAGAGTTGAGAGAAGCGGTTCTCAATATATATTGAAGATAGGTACTTGGAGGGTATGCTTTGGAAATATAGAAAAAGAGATTTTTATCTCAGATATAGGATCCGGTTATACTAAAAGTGAGATATGTGATGATAGCGATAAATATGGAGATAAGGATATTCATAAAGATTTTTTAGACTCTTTTTTGATAAGTAATTAATCTCTTTTATTGAGATTTTAGAGAATTTATTTGATATTAGGCTTGAAAAGAACTATCTTACAATGTAAACGGGAGGTCTGTACAGGCGGTTTCCCAATATTGATGAGCTTATAATATATATATATGTGTTACTATAAACTCAACTACTGTTGAGCAAAGTGTTATTAGATTTGTTAGTTGATTAAAAAAGATATAGTTTGTGTTCTGGATCACAAACTTTTTTGTTCTTTTTACTTAGATTCTAATTTTCTTGAATTTTCGGGGTTTTGTGATGAGGATATTTTTTGTTTTACTTCTGTCTTTGGTGTTTTTTTCTTGTGAGGATAGTACAACAACTCCTAAGGATAGCTTTACTCTTTCGGGTGTTGTTAGTTATACAGGAACTTCAGGAAGCGGAGGTGTTGTTGTATCCTTATACAAAGAGGTTGTAATAAATGATACTCTTCAGCAAATTATGGATGAATATCCAAATATTGGTGTTCCTCTAACTCCTAAACTTATGTTTGATAAAAATGAGCAGGATCCTGTCAAGGTCACAGAAACTAGATCTTCAGGAGAATGGAGTTTTAGCGATATTAAAGCCGGTAATTATGTTGTTGTTTTAAACAAGGAACACGCATTTGAGTTTATTCATGGAGTTATAGTTAATGAGGATCTGGATATTGGAAGTAAAACCTTGAAAGAGGCGATAGTTTTTGAGAATGGAACAGTAATAGGTGAAGATTTGGTGATTGAAGCAAATAGTAATGTTTATATTCAAGGAGTTGTTAAGGTTAGTGAATTTGGTTCTCTTACCGTTAAAGAAGGGGTAAATGTTGCTTTTAGTGATTCGTTGTATGGAGAAGATGGCTATGATAAGGGAACTTTGATAGTAAAAAACAACCTAAAAATGACAGGGAATAAAGATAACTTTATCAAGCTTTTTGGAGAGTCTACTAATGAAACTGAAAGTTGGAATGCTGTTAAGGTTGAAGAAGGGGATGCTGATCTAAGTTATATTCTTTCTTTGAACTCTAGAGGAGGTGTCGTTTTATATAAATCAGAATCAATAATTACTAATTCATTTTTTTTGAATAATAAGCAAGGTACATCATTTGTAGAAAATGGCCTAAATAGTAAATGTAGTAACTCTGTTTTTATTGGTAATGGTATTGGTTTTAAGGGCTATATGTCAGAGGCTTCTGTAATTTCTGATAGATCTTTATTTTATGGAAATGGAACTGGGTGTGACATTAGTGGAGAGAGCAGTTCTTTTGTTGGTAATAGTTTATTTGATAGCAATAACATTGGAATAACAACATATCAAAATTTTGATGGGGAAGTTTCCAATTGTGAGTTTAGGAATAATGGTTTTGGTGCTTTTTTACATGGTAGTGATTATGCAGAAAACACAAGTAAAACTACTTTTTCTTACTGTAATTTTAAGAATAATTCTGATTGGAACATTAATATAGAGCCTAGAGATTATTACATAAATGCTATGGCTGATATAAACAATTGTAATATTGAAGGGGAAAAACTGATTTATATATATGGATGGATAGCAAGGCCCAATAAACATGATATTGATTTTAAAAATAATTATTTCTTTGGACTAAAAGATTCTGTTGAGATAGAAGAGAGGATTTTTGATAAAGAGGATGTAGATGCTGGAGCTAAAAATTATACAGGGAAAGTAAAGTTTATGCCGATTAAGCCTGAGTATATATATGATGCAGGGATTTTATAGAGTTTATTTTACTTATAAAGGGATGTGGTTTTAATAATCTTATCACCCTCTAATGAGATTAAGATTCGATATGTAATAGGATGCTTTTGGATAAAGTTTAGGATAAATGGAAAAGTACTAATGAAAAATAATATATATGGTAATGGTTTTCAATTTGTACATAGCCCTGTAGAGTTTGACAAGTTCTCAGATAAGGAGATTTTGCAGTATTGCTTAGGAGCAACTCTGTATATGCCCGGGACTAAAAAT
>PDON01000015.1 GCA_002742935.1 Candidatus Cloacimonadota bacterium
CATATATTGTAAGAGATCTGTTCATATCTCTATATTTAATAAGTGATCCTCCAAAAATAATTTGTGGTATCAGTATCATTGGTATAATATTTTGAGCAGCCTTAGATGTTAAGCCTGGAATAGATGATATAAATAGTCCTAAAGATATACCACAAGCTGAAACAATGGTTAGATATCCTATAAATAGAAATATCATCTCTCTAATCTCTAAAATAAGGAAACTTACCCCTATAAATAGAATGTTTTGTATAAATGAGAAGAATAGTAGGACCGAAAATTTAGAAAATAGATATGGTATGTTTCCAATATTTAATAATTTTTCTCTCTCCCTAATTTCAGAATCTTTAATAATCTCATCACCACTGTTTGACATTGCCAAAAATATTGAAACAATGATTGAAAGGAAAATAAAGGTTGGTAGGTGTAAATTATTGTAGAGGTTATAGTTACCTGATGGAGAATATTTTAAAATATAACTGATTATTATAGCAAGGAGAGGTGGTATTAGAAAAGTTATTATAAGATTTGATCTATCTCTCATTTTGTTTACGAAGTTTCTTTTTAGAAGCGTTGTAAAAAGTAGGAATCTACCCTGTTTGCGATCTATTTTAAAAGGTATGTCCGGAATAGGGTTTTTAGAGGGTATCTCTATATCAGATTTGTAGCTTTTATACTCCTGAAATTTCTTTTTCCAGTCTTCAGGTGTGGTTTTTCTATATCTTCTTCCTGTTACAGATCCGTCAAGATCTCTAAAAGGTTCTTCTAAACTGTCAAGAAGCATATCCGGCTCAACTTTTTTACAGGAAGGGCACTCATGAGAGTGGGGATTTTCATCTTTGTTAAAATATATTAATGCTTCATGTATATTACCGTAAAATGCCATCTTTCCACCATTATCTAATAGTATGACCTTTGTGAAGTATTTATATATTTTAGATGATGGTTGATGTATAACTGTAAAAATAATCTTACCTTTTCGGGAAAGACTCTTTAATACCTCAATAACTTTTTCACTATCTTTTGAGGAAAGCCCCGATGTTGGTTCATCTAAGAGGTAGATACTGCTATTCTCCTCTAAAAGCTCTAAACCAATGTTTAACCTCTTTCTTTCTCCTCCACTTAACACTCTATCAGTAGGAGTTCCTACTTTATTATCCCTTTTATGCTCTAAACCAATCTCTTTAAGTACCCTTTCTATGGTAAAATTTATATTTTCTTTACTACTTTTAGGATCCCTCAATCTTGCATTGTAAAATAGGTTCTCATAAACGGTAAGATTTGATATTAAAAGATCATCTTGAGGTACATAACTCATAAAATCCACTATTTTATCATAGTATTTATGAAAATTAAAGTTATCAACTCTAATATCTCCATCTATATTGGTAATTGTTCCGTTTAAAATTTTTAATAGAGTTGACTTTCCCGCTCCACTTGGTCCAAGTATACATATTAGATCACCATGATCAGCCTTAAAGCTTATATTATCTATAGCTTTTTTCCCGTTTTCAAAATAGTAAGTTAGATCCTCTACAATAAAGTTTTTGAAACTAAAAAGAGTCTTTTCAAATACCTTTGCTAACAGGTTAACCCTTATAATATTCCCTTTGAGATAGATTATATCATCATGAAGAAGCTCTGTAATACCTTTGTTCTGTTTAAAATTTTTCTGTTTTGGTTTTAGGGAATCAACCTCAACTACAACCCTGTTTTTTATGACTATTTCCTTGCTTCCTCTCACTATGTTTATTTGATGAGGGCAGTTTTCCGGATCAAGATAATATTTCTCTTTTTCTCTTACAATTTTACTGTTCCATATATAGTTTACTTTATCATTTATATATATATCGTTGTAATCATTTGAGATTGAGTACATATCTTTGCCTTCTTTAATGTGTACAAACTCCTTTTCTGAAAGCTCTTGAAATATAAGTTTTCTTAGATTGAGTACACTATCATCAATTTCAATAGTATCACTAAGATTAAAGAAGGCTTTTTCACTCTCAATAATATCTCTATTTATCTTAATAACAATTTTTGGATCTATTCTGCTTACTTCAATATGAGAACCTTTTATCTCAATTTTAACAATACTCTCTTCATTTTCAAATTCTGAAATAACCTTTTCAAGATCTGTGTTTCTGTTTATAAAAAATGATTTGTTAGGTGGAGTATCTCTTTTGTTTTTGAAAAAGAGTCTCAACTGTTCAAAGTCTAGAACATAATCATTTATATATATATCTGCTCCTATGGGTATCCGTATTGATCGTAAACTATGGGAAAAGGTATAATCATTTATTCTTATGTAATTTGTTGTATCTCTTTTTAAAAGAAAGTAGGTACTTCCCACATTAAATATAATTATATCTAAATCTTTTTCATTTATAAAAACATCAGATCTGTTTTTTATATCTGAAATAGTTATAAAATCAAAATTATAGCTGTAACTCTTATCTGGAAACTGTTGTTTGTTTTGGTAGAAATTTTCAATAAGCTTAATATCTTCTATATCTATCCCAACTTTTTCCCCAATCTCTATTGCTACCATTATTTCATTCTGATCAATATCATCAATAAGAATCAGTTCATATATCTTCATCATGAGAAAAAACTTTTCTCCGTAAGAGAATGAGAGGAACTCCTTTACAACTTCATCAACAGAAACTTTTGTTTCATAATCTTCGCAGAAATTTTCATAGAGAGTTTTACTTATCTCTTTAGGGTAGTAGTTATCATAAAAATCTTTTACAAACAGTTTTTCTTTCTCTGTGATAACGCCATCTGAAGAGACTATTATTGAGAATATTTTTGAGACTAGATTGAGTTTCGACTTTCCAATCTCTTTATAATTTTTTGTTTCTTTATCAAGAGCCATTATTTTACCAAAATTTTGTTACACTTTTTTATATTTTAGAAATCTTTCAAGTTTATAGAAAGAAAAATTTAAAGCTTATATACTATTTTACCCTATAAGCAAATAGTATATAAATCCATTTGTTGTATCTATATGACAAAACAATATACTTAATGGTTGTATCTGTTACACAAAAATTTTTATTTTATTTTAATATGTTTTCAAAAAAGCGATCCTAAATAATCTGACTTTTATATTGAACTAATCTTGAATATAAAGTTTATAATAGATCTGACCATAATTAGATTGTAGAGGAGATTTAATTTATTTATATTGTCCCCAAGATTGGCTAAATTGTTTTTTAGAAGAGGTTTAATGAATATATTAACAAGATACATTATAAAAGAGCATGTTTTTCCTTTTTTCATATCTTTAGGGGTTATCCTGTTTCTCTTTGTTCTAAATCTTGTACTTAGAATGATGGGTGATTTTGTAGGTAAAGGGATAGATCTTCTTGTAATAATGGAGTTCTTTTTTCTTAGTTTAGGTTGGATCTTAGCCTTGGCAATCCCTATGTCGGTTTTGGTTGCTTCTCTTATGGCTTATGGTAGATTGGCTCAAGATAATGAGTTTGCTGTTATGCAGGCTAGTGGTATATCAATACTTAAAATAATGGCTCCCTCTCTTGTAATGGGTCTGCTTTTAAGTTGGGGTATGTTGAGTTTTAATAACTATATTCTGCCTGAGATGAATCATAAAAATAAACTTCTTAGAAGATCTATTCAGAGAAAAAAGCCTCTCGCCATAATTGAACCCGGTTTTTTTATTGATGATATACCCGGAATGATTATAAAAGCAGAAGATGTTGACAGAGAAAACAAAATTTTAAAAAAAATTATTCTTATTCAAAAGAATAAGAGAAGTAATGCCAGAAGAACTATTACTGCCGAAAGAGGCAGAGTCTTTTTTGATGAAAAAACCAGTTATCACAATTTTGAATTCTTTAATGGAGAACTCTCAAACCTTGATCTTAAAAATAGCGATAACTATGTGAGTTCAAAATTTTCCAAAATGGTAATAAGGGTTTTGGATAAGAAGTCCAATTTTACTGTAAGTAAAAGTAACTACTATTCCAATAGGGAAAAATCAGCAGACAGTTTGAGGAGTAAAATCTCCCGATTGAAGAGTAGAAAAAGTTCTCCAAAAATTATAGCTGCTGTAGAAGTTGAGCTTTATAAAAAATATTCAATATCTTTTGCCTGCCTACTATTTGTTTTAATAGGTGCTCCTTTAGGATTGATGTCCGGAAAGAGTGGTCTTGGAGCTTCGGCTGTACTTAGTATAATTATATTTATATTTTATTGGGTATTTCTTATGTCCGGAGAAGATTTGGCAGATAGAGGATTGATGAATCCTTTCTTTGCAATGTGGAATGCTAATATCATAATGGGTATTTTAGGTTTAATAATGATGTGGCAAGCATCAAGAGGAGCTAAGATAAGTTTTACATTCCTGAAAACTTGGTTTGTTATTGTGAAAGATATGTTTGCCAGAGGTAAAAATGATTAAAAGATATGATCTGTATATTTTAAAAAGATATCTTTCAACCGTGTTGGTTTCACTAGTTGCAATGATTTTTGTTTATGTGCTTATTGATCTTTTTGATCATCTAAATAAGTTTTTGGATGCCAAAACTCCACTTATAGGATATGTAATTCTATATCTTTTAAAGATACCTATAATAGTTTCTCAAATTTTTCCTGCCATTGTATTTATGTCTGTTCTATTTACCTTTGGAGTTTTGAATAAATACAATGAGATTCTATCCTTAATAACATCGGGTATAAGTTTCTATAGAATAAGTATTCCTATTCTTATTTTGGGGATCTTTTTCTCTTTTGCTCACTTCTCTTTTAGTGAATTTCTTCTTCCTCATGCAGCAAGATTATATCAAAAAGCTGAAAAGAAGTATATGAATAAGAAAAGAAAGGTTAAGAGGGGCAAAAATGATATTGCTTATCAAGAGGGGAATAATGTTGTTTTTATAAAAAGTTTTTCTAATAAAAATAGTACTGCTTATGGTGTCTCTATTCAGCATATTGTAAATGCTAAAATAAGATATAGAATAGATTCAGATAAAATGGTTTATAGAGACAGTATTTGGGTTTTATTGGGTAATAAAAGAAGAGAGTTTAATGATGGCAATATAAGCTATAGTGAGCCTGATAAAATTTTTATGAAATTTGATTTTACACCTAAAGAGCTTAAAGATATAGAACTTAAACCTCGAGAACTTGGTTATTTTGAGCTTAAAGAGTTTATTGTAAAAAAGGAAGCTATTGGAATTGATATGACAAAATGGAAGGTTGAGCTTCTTAGTAAAGTTGCTTACAGCAGTATCAATTTTGTTATGTTACTCATTGCTCTTCCTCTATCAGCCGGAAGGGTTAGATCTTCTGCATCCGTTAATTTTGGACTTTCAGTTTTAACGGCATTTACTCTTTATCTCATCATCATTATGTTTAAAAATTGGGGTATGGTAGGTGATATTCCTCCAATAATAGCGGCATGGTCACCTAATATAATCTTTACGGGTGTAGCTGCTTATCTTTTTATTAAGCTTAGGAGTTGATGTGTCAAATAATATTGTTTACGGTAAAAATGTTATTTTAGGTGATAATGTTACAATTGGTAGTGGATCTGTTATAGGTAATAATGTTGTTATTCATAATGATACCATCATTGGTAAAAATGTTAGGATTGACGACAATAGTGTGATTGGAAAAAACCTAATGAAAGCAGCAAACTCTGCAGTTACTAAGGATCAGGAACTCTTTCCCACTGTCATTGGTGATAATTGTTTAATAGGTGCTTGTGTTGTTATATACAGAGGTGTTAAGATAGGGGAGAAAGTTTTAGTTGCAGATCAAGCTTCCATACAGTTTAAATCAAGTGTAGGGGATTTTACCATTATAGGTAGAGGGGTTTTAGTTGAATCTTCATCAAAGGTAGGCTCAAGGGTTAAGATTGAATCGGGAGCTTATATTACTGCTTACTCCTTAATTGAAGATTATTGTTTTATTGCTCCAAATGTTAGTACAAGCAATGATAATTTTGCAGCAAGATCAAAAGAGAGATTTGATAAATTTAAAGGTGTTACTATTAAAAGAGGTGGTAGAATAGGTGTTAATAGTACAATTCTTCCGGGTATTACTATAGGGGAGGATAGTTTTGTTGCTGCGGGTTCTGTTGTAACAAAAGATCTTGAACCTAGAAAAATTTATGCAGGAAATCCTGCAAAATATTTTAGAGATGTTCCAAAAGATCAGCTACTTGAAAACAATATTTAGATGAATGATATTAAAAGTAGATATTTGATATAAAACAATTTGTAATCTCTTGTTAAGTTAGATATTTAACTCAATTGAGGTTTTTATGATAAATAAAAAGATAAAAGAGTCCTTTCTTGAAGGACAGAAGATACTGAAAAATTTTATAGATAATGATAATAATTTTATTATGATTGAATCTGTATGTAAAAAGATTGTTCAATCTTTGGAGAGTGGAGGGAAGGTTATTATTTGCGGAAATGGAGGCTCTATGTCAGATGCTACCCACTTTGCTGAGGAGTTTTCAGGAAGATTTAGAAGTGATAGAGCAGCTATGGCAGCTATGGCAATATCGGACCCTTCTCATATTACTTGTGTTGCTAATGATTTTGGTTTTGATTATATATTTTCCAGAGGAGTTGAGGCTTTTGGAAGAGAAGGTGATATATTTATAGGTTTATCTACAAGTGGTAACTCCCCCAACATAATAAAAGGTTTTGAAAAGGCTGAATCTATGGGTCTTGAAACAGTTCTCTTTTTAGGAAAAGATGGTGGAAAGCTAAAGGGTAGATCTCGTTTCCAATTTATTATTGATGGTAAGACATCAGATAGAATCCAAGAGATACATATGTTTATTCTTCATACTATTGTAGAGGGTGTTGAAAGAATAAAGTTTCCAAAAAATTATAATTGTCAGTAATAAAGTCCATTGAGATTTTTTTTAAGATAAGAAATAGTCTGTATACAAAGAGTATTTAAGATGATTTTTGTCATTTTAGATGCTCTTTTGCAATATATTTGAACCTTGCTTTTTTTATTATAATTTCTTATTATTATATATTATAGTGTTATTTATGTGTGTGTATTGAAGCATGGTAGCTTTGGTTCTAGTTTTATGATAATAGTTGGGGCTTGTATATGAAAAAGACTATTTCACTTATATTAATTGGGGTGATTATAGGGGTTGTTGTTTCTTTAATAAGTGCTGAAATGGTTGAGCATACATCCGGTGTTGAGTTCTGCTCCTCATGTCATTCAATGGAGGGTATGACAGAAGCTTATAAATTGGATGTTCACGGAGGTTACAATAAAAATGGTACAAAGGCCAAATGTTCTGATTGTCATCTTCCACACAATAATGTTGTCAATTATCTATTTGCTAAAGGTTATACGGGAGTAAAAGATGTTATTGGAGAGATCTTTTACGCAGATGGTATTGATTGGATTCCAAGATTGGAAAATAGAGCTGATTATACCTACTCAAGTGGATGTAAAAAGTGTCATGATTTGAAAGCTATGAGAGAGGATATTCCAAAAGCATATCTTGCTCATAAAGAATATGAGATGGGTAGGGTTAAATCATGTGTTGAATGTCATAGACATGTTGGTCATAAAAATATGATAGATCATTTAAAGAAGAGAGATAGTTAAATCTTGAAGGAGGAGAGATGAAATCAAGAGCACTATTGGTTGCTGCAATATTTGGATTCACTTTCTCTTTGTTTTCAATTGATAGCAGTATCAAAACATTAAAGGTTGATAGAGGCTTAACAGTTGAAGCAAAAAAGTGTGTTGAATGTCATGCAGAAAAGCAACCGGGAATTGTAGCTGATTGGAAAGAGTCTAGGCATGCCCATGTTGGAGTTTCATGTTTAGATTGTCACAGTGTTGATAAAGGAAGTAAAATGGCTTCTCAATCATGTCCAGGAGTAAAGGGAACCGATACTTTCATGTCTGTTATGGTATCTCCTAATACCTGTTCAAGATGTCATGCAAATGAGGTTAATCAATTTAATGAGAGTGGTCATTACAGAGCTGCTCTGCAATACCAAGATCCTGAGGGTAGAAACTTTAAGAGTATGAGTATGCTTATAAGCTATCACGAAGGTCAAAATATGGAAGAGTTTAAAACAACCTCAGATCAAGCAGGTTGTATGCAATGTCATGGATCTATTATTAAGATGGATAAAGATAATAAGCCTACTAAAGAGACATGGCCTTCTGCAGGTATGGGAACTGTTTATCCTGATGGTGGTGTAGGTAATTGTACTGTTTGTCATACAAGACATGGGTTTAATATTGCCGAAGCGAGAAAGCCTGTAGCATGTGCTTCTTGTCATTTAGGTCCTGATCATCCTGATATTGAAATTTTCAACAATAGTAAACATGGTCATATCTATAACTCTGAAGGTACTACATGGAACTTTGATTCTGCTCCGGGTGCTTGGGAACCGGGAGATTATAGAGGTCCTACTTGTGCAACTTGTCACCAAAGTGGTATTGGAGATTTGGAGACAACTCACAATGTTTCTGAGAGATTAAAGTGGAACTTGTGGGCTAAGGTTTCTAAGGTGAGAAACTCACCTGATCCGCTTGGTATGTGGACAGGGAATGGTCCTGAGGGTAGAAAGAAGATGGAAAAGGTTTGTTCAAACTGCCATACATCTCGTCATACTAAAAATTTCTTTGCACAAGCTGATGAAAATATTGAGCTTTATAATAAAGGGTATTGGGCTCCTGCAAAGAAGATGAAAGAGGAGTTAGCTGCTAAAAATCTTCTAAAGAAAAATCCATGGGATGATAAGTTTCAAAAGATATTGTATCATCTATGGCATCATGAGGGTAGAAGAATGAGGCAGGGTGCTGCTATGGCAGCTCCTGATTATGCTCATTGGCATGGAGTGTTTGAGCTTCAACAAGATCTCTACGAACTTAAGAGCATCTATAAGAAGCGTATGGAAACAGGTAAGATTGAAGATTAGTTTTAAGCTTTGATTTAGATTAAGAGTTAGAGTGGTTAAACTTTTTACTATGAATATTTTATAATTTGTTTAGCCACTCTATTTTATATTAAATAGTTGTTGTTTTTTAAGAAAAAATATACGATATTTTATTCCGAATTTAGGGGGTTTCTTAAATTCTATGCTGGAGTGGTGGAATTGGTAGACACAAGGGACTTAAAATCCCTCGAACCTCGGTTCGTGCCGGTTCAAGTCCGGCCTTCAGTATCGGCATAGATAAAGGGTAGTAGAAATATTACCCTTTTTTCCTGTCTTCCGAAATTTAACACCCATTTTAAAATTCAAATAATTTAGCAATATATTTTTGTTCTTCTGCTATTTCTATGACCTTATTTGGA
>PDON01000016.1 GCA_002742935.1 Candidatus Cloacimonadota bacterium
TTCCTTAGCTTTATAAGATTAGGCGTATTTTTTTATAAAACTAGGAATCCTCTTGTGTCTGTCAAGATATTTTTTTCACAATATTATAGAAAGAACCAAAATTATAACATAACCTAAATTCGATATGTAAGATAGCCTATTATAGACTTTAAATTGCAATTCCTACAGAAATTAATATTACTCCTATCGATATTAGAAGATCACCCAAAATGACTCTGATTTTCTTCTTTATATTTTTCTTCATAATTCAACCTCTAATTACTTATATAGTATAAAAATAAATGTTACTCTCATTATCAACATAAATAACACATGAAATATAATAAAAATTTTCTGTGAAGTTGATGATTTTATTAAAAATTTGATAAATATATGGAGAGTAGATCAATTATTTTTATAATAAAACGATAAAAACAACAAAAAGGGAGTGTTTCCTGATTTAGTTTTTTACAATATGTTTGTTGAATTACAAAAAAACTGCATTCTACATATATTGTATTTTTTATGTTTGAAAAGAGAAAACAAGTATACAGGAATATCATTATTTAATAGAGAAAGAAGCGTATCAGATCAGTATTATTATAATAACTTAATATCGAACCTAGATTAATAGAAACTTATTTAATAGTCAAAGATAAAAAACTAAAGTTGTAATATAGGTATTAAAAGCTTACATTATATACACTCTCTTACTTAAAAAGAGGAGAATTTTTTATAATTTAAGCTTTTGTTAAAGATAATAGATGAGGAGAATATTTGTGAAATTTTTAATCTTAATAGTTCTGTTATTTGTGTCCTTTTCCTATGGTGTCTCAAACTTTACAATTAATGGAGAAACAGAGTTAAATATAAATCCAAAAGATTCTTTGGAGATTAAATTTGATTTTGAAACTATAGGATCTTCCGTAGATATAATGGTTCTTGCCTATCTCCCTGTTGTAGGGGAGTTGGAACTCTACAGAATGAACAACGCCATTATTGATGGAGGAGTAATGGATGAGACCGATGCTGATGGAGCTTTTGAAAAGCATCTTACAAACTTTATTTCGGCAAATGATGATATCACCTTTATAGTAAGGTTGATTGAGGGTGAAACTTCTGCAGATGTTTCCTGTAACTTTAATATTCCGGAATCAAGCTTCTCAATCTCCGGATCTGTTCATGAAGAGAGTGAGTATGGTAATACGCCTCTTGTTTTTGGAGTTTTACCCATTCTGTACAATGCAGATGCTAACCTGATTTTAGAGCTCGTTGCATCATCCTCTCTTGAAGAGATCCTTGAAGTTTTGGGAAATGACAGACTCTTTATAATAGATACAATTTTTATGGGTAGCTACTCAACATATATACCGGATGATATTGAAAATGTTTCTATTATACTTTCACCTAAATCACCTACAGAGTTTACGGCTCCTACCCTCGTTTCTCCTGACTGGAAATATTTGGAGGTAAACGGAGAGGTAGATGGTGTAGATTTTCTTTACCAACTACCCGATGCTTTCTTTAATGGAACGGTAAAAAACAACGATGGTGAGATTGTTTCCAACGGTATAGTCTCAACAGTTAGAAATGGCAATATTCTTTCAACAGCTTCTGTTAAAGTAAATAGCGAAGGGGGATTTTCTATACCTCTATTAAATGGGAGTTATATTTACAATTGTATTGCTAATGGCTACAACCCTTATCAAAATGTTTTTATTTTAACGGGAACTGATTATTATAACGATATTGTTTTAGATAAAACAGTTTCAATAGATGAACAGATAGCTGAAAACTTTAAGCTTTATCAAAACTATCCAAACCCTTTCAACCCCAGTTCAACTATAGGTTTCCATCTTGAAAAGAGAGGATCTGTTAAACTTTCTATTTTTAATGAAAATGGAGAGCTTGTTACTAGCTTAGTAGATAGGGATCTTTCTAGAGGTGAACATGAAGTAGAGTTTGATGGAACTAATCTAAATAGTGGTGTTTACTTCTACAAGTTATCTTTTGATGGAAACACCATTACTAAGAGAATGGTTCTTCTAAAATAACCTACTATAGATAGATCTTAAAAAGCTCAGATAGTATAGATCTGAGCTTTTTTTATATTGATACTTGCGATTTTTTTTAAAATAGATATTTTTAATATTTGGTTTGTTGAAAAAACGAACTTGTTAGAAACGAGTAGTTGATTGCAAATCCTATTAAGATCTGTATCTGCTACATGGAAACTATTTTGTTCGCAAAAGAACGAGAATAGTAGATATAAATCTCTTATAGTTTTTAAGCTACTGGTGGTTTAGCAAAAAAAGTGGTGACCCAATAATGGTAAGTTCATCGATAGTATGAAGATTATATAATTTATAAGGATATTAGACAATAGATATGGTCTAATTGTTTTGGAGATATAATGGCTACAAAGAAAAAGAAAAAAGCACCGGATAATACCCTTGCCAGAAATAAAAAAGCATATTTTAATTATGAGATACTAGATAAAATAGAGTGTGGAATAGTACTTTACGGTAGCGAAGTAAAATCTATGAAAGCCGGAAAAGTATCGATAAAAGAGGCATATTGTAGGTTTATCAATAATGAACTGTATGTAACAGGTATGTTTGTAGCTGAATATATGGGATCTAGCAGATTTACTCACGATATTACTCGTGAAAGAAAACTTCTTCTTCATAAGAGAGAGCTGAGAAAGCTTAAACAAAAGTGTGATATTGGGAAATTAACAATGGTTCCTCTTGAGATCTATAAAATAAAGCATCTCATAAAGGTAAAAATCGGTCTTGCCAAGGGTAAGAGGGAGTATGAAAAACGGGATGCTATAAAGGATAGAGAAGCTAAAATTGATATTAGCCGTATGATGAAGAAGAGCAACTATTAATCCTTATCTTCCAAAAAGAGAATAAATCTTATCTTTTTAGAATATAACCGAGAACAGTTAAGAACCTTATTTAATTTTAAAGATTAAAAATGGATAAAATAAGCTTTCTGGATAGGGTATTTCCTTTTAAAAACTGGGAAATATTTACTAAAGATCTCCTCACATCAAGTTGGATACTGGGTTTAGTTATTATTTTCTTTATATCAAATCCTACCTAAATTTTTCCCACTCAAAACTACTTATATTTTTCTTCTCTTCATCAAAACTTATTCCAACTAGATATATATCTCCACCTTCGCTGAGAAACTTTTCATAATATCTATTCTCTTTAATTTGGGAAAGGGCATTTTCATTACCAACTTTAAACTCAAAAATATATCTGTGATTGTTAACGAGTAAGCTCATATCCAACCTTCCCATATTTGTACTCTCCTCTACACTTATAGGAAATCCGAGAGAAGCGAGATAGGAGTAGATTACACTAGAGTAAAATCCTTCATAGATATTTATACTGTTTTTTATATAATTTTGATAAGGTAATGAAGCAAATAGTGAGATTAAACTTCTTTTAAAATCTTCGAGTTTTGCATCAAATAGAGAGTATAAAGCTTTATTTTTATTAGCCTGAGTATTGGTTACATTCAAAAAAATCATCTTCAAAAAAGATCTGTTTAAACTCTGCTTAATCTCTTTATTTGGCATTTTTAGACTGTATAAAATTTCATCGGCAGGATTTATATACCTTTCCTTAATAGTTAGATATCCACTCTGAAAAAGAAGAGTTTCCAAATTGATATTTTCAATTTCAAAAGAGTTTAAAATCTCTTCCCCAACAACTATATTTTCGAGGTTTGGAAGATAGTAGTTATTCTTTTTGATAAGCTCAATTAAAAATGAAGGATTGCCTGTTTCAAACCAATAGTTTTTATAAGTAAAATTTTCACTGATAAAGAGTAAAATATCAAAAGGATTATAAACCTTATCTTTTAAAAAATAATACCCATTATACCACTCTTTTAACTTTTCTAAATCAACACCTTGTAATAATGGCTTAAAAATAGTTTCTATATCGTTGTGCGTATAGCCACAAATATTACCAAATTTCTCCTCCAAAGATATATCTTTTAGATTGTTTAATCCTGAAAAAATAGAAACTTTTGAAAACTTACTTACTCCGGTTAAGAATACAAACTTGAGGTATTTATCGTTGTCTTTTAATATGCTATAGAAGTTTTTCAACTGTTCTCTTCTCTTTTTTAAAACTTCATAACTGCCTATATTATCCAAAATAGGTTTATCATATTCATCAATTAAAACAACAACCTTCTGGTTATATTTTTTGTAAGCTTCCCTTATTAGATGAACAAAACAACTCTCAAAATTAAAATCTTTTGGACAAGAGATTCCCAAAGCCTCTTGATTTCCTCTAAATATTCTTTGAAAGGTCTGTTTTAAACCTTCATCTGTCTGTAAATCTCCGGAAAAGCTGATATGAATTACAGGAAATTTTTGGCTAAAATCGTATCTTTTTTCAATATATAATCCCTTAAAATACTCTTTTCTACCTTCAAAAATAGATTTTAGAGTATCTAAAAATAGAGATTTCCCAAATCTTCGAGGACGAGAGAGAAATATATATTGATATTGTTCTATCAGCTCCAGTGCTTCTTTAGTTTTATCTACATAGATATAATCATCTTCACGAATTTTACTAAATGTCTGTATTCCAATTGGTAATTTCATACTCTTCCCTTTTTATTGAAATATCCCTTTACCTTATATTATAATCAATTTTGATTTGAAAATGAAATGATAAATATGGAGGTAAACTTTGCAAGATTAGAACTTTCAGTTTCACCTATTTAATTCATTCAGATAAAAACTACTACTTATAGCGAGGTTGAGTAAAAATTTTTACTCAACCAACTTCAAAGAGCATCTATCTCCATCAACCTCAATAATCTCAACCTTAACTGACTCTCCGGAGCTAAAACTCTCTATTCCATTATAGTTTTGAGGAATTTTTGAGATATGGAGCAAACCATCATTTTTAAATCCGAAATCGATGTATAATCCAAATGGAACTATATTTCTAACTATCCCCTTTACTCTTAAACCAACCATAAGCTCATCACTATTTATAGGCTTAATAACCATAGCTTCATTTAATCTTTTTAGCGATGATGAACCGGGGGATTTTATCTCTTTGACTATAAAGTTAAATGTATAGCTATCTAAACCGTAATCTTTATACGATTTTAGAGTATTAGATTTTATATCACCGGCAATAGATTCTGCAACCTCATAGTTTTCCGGGTGTATGGTTGTGTTATCCAAAAAATTATCACTTTCAGGAACCCTTAGAAATCCTGTGGATAGTTTAAACGCTTTCTCAGAAAGAATCTTTTTTAGCTCCAATCTCGATCTGTACGGCTTATTGTTTACAAGTTTTTTAGCACTTCTTTTATCCAGTCCACTAATATTTTTCAGAAGATAGATTGAAGCAGAGTTTAGATCTACACCACAAAAGTTAACAACATCCTCAATTGATTCGCTAAGCTTCTTCTCTAAAATACCCTTCTTAACATCGTGTTGATACATACCCACACCCAAACTGTGAACAGGTATCTTTACAAGTTCAGCCATACTATCTAAAAATCGTCTGCCAATGGATAAAGTTCCTCTTTCAAGAGGATCAAGATTTGGAAACTCCTCAATGGCTGCATCACAGGTTGAGTATACCGAAGCCCCTGCCTCATTTACAATATAGATATCCTTTTTATACCTCTCATAAAGGTAGTTGTAAGCCTCTTTTGACGCTGTTCCATTTCCTAATACCAATAGATCAAAACTATCTCTAGGAGGTAGATCTCCCCCCTTTCCTATATAAAACTTACCAAATAGTTTAGGGTTCTGATCACTATCAATAAGAGCAAATTTACATCCATTTTTAAATCCCGGATCAACAGCCAGTATAGATTTTCCCTTTACAGGTTTAGCAAGAAGTAAAGATTTTAGATTCCTCTTAAAGAACTCACAAGATTCAAGTTCAGCTTTTTCCGTAAGTTCAGAAAAAATCTCATTCTCCACAGATTTCAGCACCCTTCTGTAAACCTCTTTTATAACCTTTGATGAATATTTCTCTATTCTCGAATAGTATTTAATATACCTTTCTCTATTTATCTCATCAATAATAAGAGATTTTTTTAATACTTTCTCTTTAACACCTCTGTTTATTGCCATCATTTGGAACGATTTTAGATATTTTATATGCAAAATCCTATCTATATAAACCTTATAGTTTTTGTTATTGATACTCTCCTTATCTACACCTTTAACCTCAATTTTACCATAGTTTAAATAGGAATCCTTTATAAATTTTCTTGATTTTAGGTTTAAGGAGAGCTCAGAAACCAGTAGAGCATTAAAATACTTTTCACCATCTTTCTTGCTATTTATAAAATCTTTATTGGGAAGATTTCCAAACCTTATTAACTTTTCAACCATAGGAATAAAACCGTAATCTATACCTTTTTGGGAGTTTATCTCTCTCTTCTCTCTATATTTTGAAGCTATTAGATCTATATCTTTCAAGAGCTCTGCACACTCAATATCTCTCTTTACTGCATCTGTAAGAACACCTTTCTCCTCTAAAGTATCTAAAAGAGAGTTTCTCTTCTCATCCAATTTTTGATTATATTCAACCCTGTCAAAAACCTCCCTAAGCAAAGATTCATCAATATCTTCAGTTTCGCTCTTTCTGTATCTTAAAATAAAGTGAAATGTAAGCCCCTCATCTATCATATTTATAATATTATTTAAAACCTTAGATTTAAGATTGAGTTGTTTTGATAATTGTTCAATATTTTTCATTTTCATTTAGTATCCCTCTATTGTATAATATCATTATATAGTATCTTTATCTTAAAATTGGTCTCAATCTATTAAGGCAAAGAGAAAAATGCAAGAACATAAGGAGTTTAGGTGATAAAAGTTAACAACCTATCTATATATGATCTCTACAAGAATATTAACCTAGAGTTACAAAGAGATAAAATATACTTTTTAAGTGGAGTTTCAGGTTCTGGGAAATCTACTCTTCTTAAAATTTTTACAAGATTTATTACTCCCGATAGTGGAGAAATAGTTATAGATGGTAAAAATATTAAAAAGTATAAGGATACAGATTTAAGAAGAAAAATTACGCTTATACCCCAAAGTAGTGTTATTTATGAAGGTAATCTTTTGGATAATCTGAACATTGGTAATACTTTTAGAGGTGAAAAATTTAACTATAATTATGCGGTAAAACTTTTATCAATATTATTACCCGAGAAAAGTATGGATCAGAAACCTGAAAATTTTTCAACAGGAGAGAAAAAAAGGGTATCAATTTTAAGATCTCTACTTGTTAATGCAAATTTTTTCCTTTTTGATGAACCTACCACAGGTCTCGATAAAAATAGTTGTAGTAGAACTATTCAAACAATAGTGAATATATTGAGAGAAAGAGGTGTAGGAGGAATTATTGTAACCCACGAAAAGGATCTTTTAAATATTGGAGATAAGATTATTTACATAAGGGAAAAAGAGGTTTTTATAGATGGATAGATCAATTGTTTTAAACTACTACTCTCTTGGAGCCTCATATATACTGGTAGTAATCATTCTTATTCTACTTAAACTGAAAGGGATAAAGAGAGAAAAACTTCTCCTAATATCGAGTTTGAGAATGAGTTTACAGCTGGTTGCGGTTGGATTTATTCTTGAATATTTTTTTGGTTTAAATAATCCTATTTTAAACATTTGTATCTATATTTTTATGCTCCTCTTTTCATCATATACAATTATAAAAAACTCCGGAGCAAAGATAACCTTAAGAGGCTTCAATCTCATATTTGTTGCAATGCTACTGGGGTCATCAATAACTCTATTTATAATATTTTTTATCATTATATCACCGGATCCAATTTTAGATGCAAGATATTTTATACCTATTACAGGTATGCTTTTGGGTAATAGTATGACAGGAGTAACCTTAGCTGTTAGAACACTACACCAAAAGTCAAAGGATAATAAAGATCAAATATTCACCTCTCTTTGCTTGGGAGCTTCTAAAAAGGATAGTATTAAATTTTTGGATAAAGAGATCTTTGATATGAGTTTTGTACCAACCCTTAACTCTATGCTTGGAATGGGAATAGTTTTTCTACCGGGAATGATGACAGGACAGATAATTTCAGGTGAATCACCCTTAAATGCCATTATATATCAGATAGTTATAATGTTCGGAATAGTGGGAAGTGTAACATTATCTATTGTTAGTATAACTTTTGGTTCTGAAAAGCTTATTTTTGATAAAAGTGGAAAGTTTATATTTTTGGATAGTCTCTCTTAGAAAAGCTTTCAAACAAACTAAAAGTAAAAGAGAGGTAATTTACTACCTCTCTTTTACTTTAATATAAACCGAAATTTCTACTGAACTGCAGAACGAACAATACGAACTCCTAAAGTATCAAATCTCTCTTTTGGAGGCATACTATTTCTACAAGCTACACGACAACCAAAAGCAAGATCTTGAATACCTCCTCCTCTTATACTCATAGTATTTCCTGTTGAAGGTCCACTAGGATTGTTTTCTGGAGAGCTTGGATAGTAATCAGGATCATAAAAATCCCAGCACCATTCCCAAACATTTCCATTTATATCATAGATGCCTAGTTGGTTTGGTAACTTCTCTCCAACATCGTGGGTAGAATCCATCCAGTTACCGAACCAAGCATAATTTCCTAATTCACTCTCCTCGTTACAACCTACATACCTAAAGTTATCAGTATGGTGTACTCCTCCTCTGGCAGCATATTCCCACTCAGCTTCAGTTGGCAAACGATATCCATTTTTAGTAAAATCACAACTAATAGTACTGTCACTATTAAAGGTATAACAAACCTCTAAACCTTCCATTTCACTAAGTTTATTACAATACTCTATAGCCTCGTACCAAGTTAAGCTCTCAACAGGTCTATTTTCTCCAAGATAGTGTGAAGGATTTTCCTCCATTACAGGCTCATACTCATCTTGAGTTAACTCATACTTTGATATATAGAAAGAGTTAACAGTTACATCATGAACCGGTAGTTCATCCCAAACTCCTTCATTATAGCGATCTCCCATTTGAAATTGACCACCCTCTACAAATATAAAACCATCATTAATAACTTGGTTATTGAGAACTACAACAACATTACTGCTCTCTCCTGTTAAACCATCATTATCTGTAGCAACAGCTTTTAAAGAGTAAGTTCCTGCCTCAAGATTAGCTGTATCCCAATCATAGTTGAAAGGCTCATTTGTTAAAGAAACTACCATCTCATCATTAAGGTAAAGATCAACTTTGTCTATAGTTCCGTCACTGTCCATTGCTGTCATCTCAACAGAACATCATTATCTGTAGCAACAGCTTTTAAAGAGTAAGTTCCTTCTTCAAAATCAGATGTATCCCAATTATAGTTAAAAGGTAAACTTGTAAGAGAAGTTACCATTGTTTCACCTACATAAATATCAACTTGATCTACCATGCCATCACTATCTGTAGCAGTTATCTCTATTGAAACAGTTTCTCCAATAGCAAATGAACTTCCATCTGTTGGTGAATCAATAGAAACTACCGGAGCTTGATATGAATGAATTAAAGAAACATTAACATCAATACTTTCGCCTGTTAAGCCATCATTATCTGTAGCAACAGCTTTTAAATTATAGTTTCCTGCCTCAAAATTAGATGTATCCCAATTATAGTTAAAAGGCTCATTTGTTAAAGAAACTACCATCTCATCATTAAGGTAAAGATCAACTTTGTCTATAGTTCCGTCACTGTCCATTGCTGTCATCTCAACAGAA
>PDON01000033.1 GCA_002742935.1 Candidatus Cloacimonadota bacterium
ACATAGTATTTTTTGGAGAAATATCAGATCGTTTTATTATTGAGCAATAATTTTTGAAAAATTATAGGAATTTTAAAGTCTCATGAAATATGCGGGATAAGTAGACACAATTTAATATACACTACCAAATCGAAAATACATTATAAGCTTCTATAGCTTATAGAACGAACCTCAGGGTAAAGGTCCGGTTTTACCATTACACAGTATCTAATAAAAAAAGCCCCAAAATGGGGCTTTTTTAGAGATAGATTAAATCTAAACTAGTATTCAAGATTAGCTAATCTTCTTAAATGATCAAGTCTCTTTTTAGAGTCTTTTTGAGCAATCTCAAGAACTTCTTTTGACCTCTTTTCATCTTTAAGAACAATATTCAAGGCTTTGTATCTTCCTTCTCCACCAACAAAATCTTCAAAACTTAGTTTAGCATCTTTGTTTTTAAGTGTTAGAGGATTTTTACCTTGATCAGCTTTTCTTGGATCATAAGTGTAAATTGGCCAGTAGTTAGAATCTACAGCGTTCTTACCTCTGTCCATCATCTTATTTAGATTGATACCGTGAGCAATACAAGGAGAGTATGCAATTATTATAGAAGGTCCATCATAGCTTTCTGCTTCCAAGAATGCTTTAAGAACTTGATTCTTATCAGCTCCAAGAGAAACAGATGCTACATAAACATCACCGTAAGACATTGCAATTAAACCGAGATCTTTCTTAGGTCTTCTCATACCTGCAGCAGCAAATTTGGCAACAGCACCAATTGGAGTAGCTTTGGAAGCCTGACCTCCTGTATTTGAGTAAACCTCAGTATCAAGAACCAAGATATTTACATTTTCACCTGTGGAGATAACATGGTCAAGACCACCATATCCAATATCGTAAGCCCAACCATCACCACCAACAATCCATTGAGTAAGCTTCATTAAGAATTTAGAGTTATCTCTAACATATTGAACTCTCTTATCCTCAACAGTACACTCTTCAAATAGTTGCTTAACTTTTAAACCCGGAGCTTTAGAAAGAGTAAAATCATCCTTAACAGCTTTAAGCTCTTCAATAGCATCAATAAGTTTTTGATCAATAACCTTTTCAGAAATAAGTTCTTCTAATGTATCGAAAAGTTTACCTCTCATCTGCTTATTGGCAACATGCATACCTAAACCGTACTCAGCATTATCCTCAAAGAGTGAGTTTGACCAAGCCGGTCCCCAGCCTTCATTATTTGTTGTGTATGGAGAAGTAGGAGCTGTACCACCATAGATTGATGAACATCCGGTAGCGTTTGCAACATACATTCTCTCACCAAATAGTTGAGACATTAGTTTAACATAAGGAACCTCTCCACAACCTTGACAAGCACCGTGGAACTCCAATAGTTGAGGTAGAAATTGAGAACCTTTAACTGTTTCTCTCTTCTCTCCACCCATCTCGCCAACAGGAAGACTATTGAAGAACTCATACTTTTTATCTTCAGTTTCAATCTGCTTTATAAAAGATGTCATAACAATAGATTTTTCTTTAGTAGGACAGACTTGAACACAAACACCACAACCTGTACAATCTCTTGGAGAACACTGAATAGCGTAGTTTAGCCCTTGCTCTTTAGCATTTTTACTCTTAGCCGGAGCAAACTTAAACACTTCAGGAGCATCTTTAGCTAATTTATTTGAGAAGTATCTTGGATTGATTACAGCGTGTGGACATGCAAATGAACATTGATTACACTGAATACAAGTTTCACTATTCCATACAGGGAAAGATGTAGCGGTAGCTCTCTTCTCATACTTTGAAAGGCCTGATGGGAATACACCGTTTGCAGGTATTTTTGAAACAGGGATATCGTTTCCTTCATCTCTCATTACCGGCTCAACAACCTCTTTAACAAAAGCAGGCATATTTTTACCTTTAAGAGCGAAAGGAGGAATATCGTTTTCAACTACAGCAGAAGGAACTTCAACTCTAAACATATTCTCTTCTGCAAGATCAACAGCTTTCCAGTTCATCTCAACAATCTTTTGACCTCTCTTGATGTATAACTTTTGGATATACTCTTTAGAAAGTCTTATAGCTTCCTCCTTCTCAATTACCTTAGAAAGAATGAAGAAACAACTCTGCATTACCATATTGATTCTATTTCCAAGACCAACTGTTTTCGCAACATCAAATGCGTTGATAGCATAGAAGTTTAACCTCTTCTCTATAATTGTCTCTTGTATCTTTTTTGGAAGATTAGCAAAAAGAGTTTCTCTGTCAAGCTCAGTATTTAGTAGGAAAGTAGCACCCTCTTTAATACCATCAAGTACATTGTATCTACCAAGGTATGATTCATTATGAACAGCTACAAAGTCAGGATCTTGAATGAGGTATGGAGCCCTTATACGAGAATCACCAAATCTAAGGTGAGATATAGTTAAACCACCTGATTTCTTTGAGTCATAAACAAAATAACCTTGTGCATATTTTGATGTATTATCACCAATAATCTTGATAGAGTTTTTGTTAGCACCCACTGTACCATCAGAACCAACACCGTAAAATTTACACTGAATAACATCATTAGGAAGCACATTGTATCTAGGACCAACCTCTAATGAAAGATTAGTAACATCATCATTTATACCAACTGTAAAACTGTTTTTTGGAAGCTCTTTTTCAATATTATCCAAAATTGCAACAACCATTGCAGGAGTAAACTCTTTTGAAGAAAGACCGTATCTACCACCAACAATTATAGGATCTAGAGATTTAAACTCTTCACCGTGATATCCGGCTCTTACTTCACTGAAAAGAGATCTTACATCAACTAAAAGTGGTTCACCCATAGATCCGGGTTCCTTAGTTCTGTCAAGAGCAGATATAACCTTGGTTGTTTTAGGTAAAACCTTTAAGAAATGTTTAGCTGAGAAAGGTCTGTAAAGTCTTACAGCAATAACACCAACTTTTTCACCTTCAGAAGCTTTCTTTGAAATAACCTCTTTAATTGTTTGCAGACCTGAACCCATAGCTATGATAACTTTTTCAGCTTCAGGATGTCCAAAATAATCAAATGGTTTATACTGCCTTCCACATTGAGCAGCAAATTTATCCATCCAATTCTCAACAATATCAGGAGTAGCATCGTAGTACTTATTAACACCCTCACGACCCTGGAAATAGATATCAGGATTTTGAGCTGTACCTCTCAAAGTAGGATTGTAAGGATTCATCGAAGAGTCTTTGTAAGCTTTTACAAGATCTCTATCTAAAAGAGCATCCATATCCTCTTCAGTTACAAGCTCAACTTTTGAAATCTCATGAGATGTTCTAAATCCATCAAAAAAGTGAAGGAAAGGAACTCTCGCTTCCAATGTTGCATTATGAGCAATAGTAGCCATATCCATTGTTTCCTGTACACTATCAGCGGCAAGCATTGCATAACCTGTGTTTCTAACACTCATTACATCACTATGATCACCAAAGATAGATAGTGCTGAACATGCTAAGGATCTGGCAGAAACATGGAATACTGTAGGAGTTAGCTCGCCGGCTATCTTATACATGTTAGGAATCATTAGTAAAAGACCTTGAGAAGCTGTAAAAGTAGTTGTCAAAGCACCGGCTTGAATAGAACCGTGTACAGCACCCGCAGCACCACCTTCACTTTGCATTTCTACAACCCTTAGTTTTTGACCAAATAGATTTATTCTGCCTTTAGCAGCCATTTGATCAGCATTTTCACCCATATCTGATGATGGAGTGATAGGATAAATTGCAGCTACCTCACTGTACATGTAAGCAACATGTGCAGCTGCGTAATTACCATCACAGGTAATAAACTTTTTTTCCTTAGCCATTTTTGATACCCCTATTTTTTTGAAAAATATATTATCTCAATCGTTTATTATTTAACGATATTCGGGAAAATATGAAACTGTTTTTATTTAGTCAACAGTTTTTTTACTAATTAAAAAACTCCTTTAAGATAATAATAAAAAGAACAACCTACTGAAAAAATAATAAGAGAAGAGATTTAGATAAGTTCAATATCAAGAAAAATACTTATCAATTTTCGACTCTCAACTATAATATTCAAATAAGAGCTTTACGTTTTATTTAAACATTTATTTACCAAATTAGGTAAATTTCTAAAACACAACCCTTCTCAGGAAATTCTTTTAAAAAACTCTCAAGGTTAATAATATTTCTACCTCTTAAATAAAAATAAAGCCCCCATAAATAGGGGCCTTATTAGACTCTACTACTTACTGAGCAATCAATGGTGCAATTACAAGAGCAATTACAGATGAAAGCTTAAGAAGGATATTTAAAGATGGTCCTGAAGTATCCTTAAAAGGATCGCCAACAGTATCGCCTGTTACAGCAGCTTTATGAGCATCTGAACCTTTTTTGAAAGTGTATCCGCCAAGAGTAACACCCTCTTCAAAAGATTTTTTAGCGTTATCCCAAGCACCACCTGCGTTTGATTGGAAAATAGCCATTAAAACACCTGAAACAGTAATACCTGCAAGTAAACCACCAAGTGTTTGTGGACCAAATACAAAACCTACAAAAACAACAGATCCAATAGCCAATACACCTGGAAGGATCATACCTTTCATAGCAGCGTTAGTAGAGATAGCTATACACTCTTTGTAATCAGCTTTTCCGTTAGCCTTATCAAAATCCTCTTTATCCTTACCGGAAATCTTAGACTCGTCACTATCAACCTTCTTCATAATCTCCAAAGCTCTTACAAGTTCAGGGATAGTTTTAAACTGTCTTCTAACCTCTTCAACCATTGCCATAGCTGCATTACCAACCGCACTCATTGCAAATGAAGAGAAAAGGAATGGAAGCATACCACCAACAAAAAGGCCTGCCATTACATCAGGATTAGCAATATCAATATTTTTGATATTAGCTTGTTGCATATAAGCTGCAAATAGAGCAAGAGCAGTAAGAGCAGCTGAAGCGATTGCAAAACCTTTACCAATAGCAGCAGTAGTGTTACCTACAGCATCTAACTTATCGGTTCTTTGTCTTACTTCTGGATTTTGATGACTCATTTCAGCAATACCACCAGCATTATCTGCAATAGGGCCGTAAGCATCTACAGCAAGTTGAATTCCTGTATTTGCAAGCATACCAAGAGCAGCAATAGCAATACCATAAAGACCTGCAAAGTGGAAAGCACCCATAATACCTGCAGCAATAAGAATGATAGGAATAGCAGTAGATTCCATACCAACACCTAAACCTGCAATAATATTTGTAGCATGACCTGTTTTACTTTGCTCAACAATAGTATTAACAGGCTTTCCACCCATTTTAGTGTAATGCTCAGTAATAAGCCCCACCAAAAGACCTGCAATCAAACCAATGATTGTAGCTAAAAAAACACCCATTGGAGTATATTCAAAACCATTAAGTGTCCATTTTTCAGGAAGAACATTTGTTATAATGAAGTAGAATGCAACAATCATAATTATTGAAGATCCAAACTCACCAACGTTTAAAGCTTTTTGAGGATCTCCGCCCTCTTTAACCTTAACCATGAAAGTACCAAGTATAGATATAATAATACCGGTACCGGCTAAGAAAAGTGGTAAAAGTACAGCTGAAAGTTCAAAACCTTCAGGCATAACAGTTATAAAAGCAGCACCAAGAACCATAGAACCAATGATAGATCCTACATAAGATTCAAAAAGATCAGCACCCATACCGGCAACATCACCAACATTATCACCAACATTGTCTGCAATTGTAGCAGGATTTAAAGGGTGATCTTCAGGAATACCGGCTTCAACCTTACCAACAAGGTCAGCTCCAACATCGGCAGCTTTAGTATAGATACCACCACCAACTCTTGCAAAAAGAGCAATTGATGAAGCACCAAGAGAGAAACCTGTAATTACATTTATAACCTTAATAGTTTCCCACTCCATTCCACTAAAGATGATAAATAGAGCTCCAAGACCAATAACACCTAAACCAACAACAGAAAGTCCCATTACACTACCACCGGTAAAAGCTATTTTTAAAGCTTGCTCTAAACCTGTTTTTGCAGCAAATGTTGTTCTTGTATTAGCTTTTGTAGCTATTTTCATGCCTAAAAATCCTGCAAATGCAGAACAGAAAGCACCAATTATAAATGAAACAGCAATAAGAGGGCTGCTATCAGCTTTTCCAGCGTTAGCCATACCCAATAAAACAGCAACTATGATAACAAAGATTGCTAAAACCTTATATTCAGCTTTTAAGAATGCCATGGCTCCTTCAGCAATAGCAGCTCCAATAGATTTCATATCACTAGAACCCTCTTCTTGCTTTGAAACCCATCCTGATTTGATAAAGGCATAAATCAAACCAATAAGACCGGCAGCCGGAACAGCATAGATTAAATTTTCCATACAACTCTTTCCATATTTATTATTATTTTGAATTATAAAAATTCATTGTTTTTTCAATGCCATTTTTCATAAAAAACTCTATACCCTCAATACCATTATCTATAGATTTTGAAATGATAGATTGTATAGAACTCGGCATTTTTGACAGCACAAGATCCGGAAGTTTTGAGCCATCATTTTTAAGTATACTTTCCATAATATCAGTCTTAAATCCAACTCTAAGTCTGTTAAAGTTTTGGGTTTTTAAATAACTTATTATAGATTTTATACCGTTATGACCTCCGGCACTTCCCTTTTCACGAAACCTTAACCTTCCTGCTTCGAGATGAATATCATCATATACAACAAGTAAATTTTCCGGAGGTATCTTAAAGTAATCCAAAGCTTTTACAATAGCTCTTCCACTATTATTCATATAGGTGGTGGGCTTAATCATATAAACTTTATTAAAATTAACAAAGCCGGAAAAGAAGATATATTCCCCTTTCCCAGCCTTAAAACTTCCACCTAGATTGGCAACAAATTTATCTACAACATTAAAACCTAAATTATGCCAAGTATTGTTATATTTTTTACCCGGATTTCCTAAACCTGCTATTAAGTACACTTGTTTTCCTAGGTTAAGTTGACAATAAATAAGTTTAGGGAAATTATCCAACTTCCCTAATCAAAAAGCTACTACTTTTCAGTTGCAGTAGAAGTTGCGGTTGCAGCTGCTGCACCCTGTGCTGAAACAGAAGCTCTTGTTGCGGCACAACTAGCTAAAAGTTGCATTTTAGAAGATTCAAGCTTCATTGTACCAAGATCAAGATCTCCCGCGTGAAGAGTATCACTTATCTTTAGAGAAGTTACATCAACATCTATTGATGTAGGAATATCTTTAGGCAATGTTCTTACACTGATATGTCTTGAGTTAATGAGAAGAACTCCACCCATATTCTTAACACCAAAAGCAGTTCCTTTAAATACAAGAGGAACCTTAACAGCAACCTCTTTATCTTCAACAAGTTTTATAAAATCAACATGAAGTGGCTGCCATGTTACAGGGTGTCTTTGGATCTCTTTAATAATCACATCATAATCGCCTGCTTCTGTAGAAATTGTAAAAACTTTCTCTCCTGATTTAAAAGCTTTCATAAGCTCTAACTCACTTACGGTTATGTAAGAATTTTCTTGCTTGTATCCGTAAACAACTGCAGGTGTTTTACCTGCTTTTCTCAGCTTTTTAGTGAAACTTTTCTTTGGGCTTACTTCCCTAGCTTCACCTTTAAGTACAATCTTTGCCATTTTTCGTGCCTCTTTTAAATTTAACTAAATACTTTT
Organism: Candidatus Cloacimonadota bacterium; assembly: GCA_002742935.1. GTDB lineage: Bacteria > UBA4055 > UBA4055 > UBA4055 > UBA4055. The sequence goes on from PDON01000033.1 coordinate 7,710, forward strand.
TGTCAAAACAAAAAAAGTTCCACTAAATACAATGGAACTTTTAAATAGCAGGGGTAGCAGGATTCGAACCTACGAATGACGACACCAAAAACCGTTGCCTTACCGCTTGGCGATACCCCTGTATATAATAACTCTTCATCAACTTTAGTGTTGCGTACCCTTTATTCCCAAACAAGTTAGGACATTATCTCTATATTGAAGAATCTAAAACTTCACTACCTTTGTAAGGCAACCTTCTCCTCTGAATCTTTCTTCCAAAGAGAAAACCTTATTCTCATCTTTGAAAAAACCAAAAATAGAGGATCCACTTCCGGACATTCGAGAAAAGATTGAACCTTCACTGTCAAGTAACTCTATAATCTCTTTAAGTTCTCTATGCTTTTGAAAAACAACTTTCTCAAAATCATTACCAAAACTACCAAGATCAGCCATGTCAAGACCCCTCAAAGCAACGGTGTCAAATATACTGCTCTTTTTTTCTTCTGTCAAGCTTATATTTAGATTTTTATAAGCCCAAGATGTTGAAACATGTATATTCTTATAAATAATTAAAATATAGATATCAGACAAATTGTTTTTTACTGTTGTTAACTTATCTCCAACTCCTCTTGCCACAGAAGTTCCACCCTTTATAAAGAATGGAACATCAGCACCAAGTTTAACCCCCAAATTTTCCAACTCCTCTTCTGAGTAGTTTAATTTCCAGAGACTATTTAAAGCTTTTAACACAACAGCACAATTAGCAGAGCCACCACCAAGCCCTGCTCCTGTAGGAATATTCTTGTTAAGATGTATAGAACAACCACAATCTAAATTTGAGTTCTCTTTAAGTAGTTTCGCCGCCTTATAGCAGAGATTCTCCTCCATTTTACAGAGATCAATAGATGTTGTTACCTTTATTGGACCCTTACTACAAACCTCAATATCAATCTCATCATACCAAGGTATCTCCATAAAAAGGGTCTCAATTGTATGATACCCATTGGGAAGTCTACCGGTAACACCTAAATGTAAATTTATTTTAGATGGTGAGAGGTAGATCACTCTTAAGCTCTCCCTCTTCTCTTCTTTTTCTTGTCAGCCCCATAGTAATAGTAGTACTGATAGTAGTGATAATAATAGTAATAATTACCGTAAAGCTTCTTAATATCAAGATTATTTAAAATAACACCAATAATGTTAGCATCTACAGACCTTAAAAGATCCTGACTTCTTCTAACTTCTTCTTTACCTACAGTACCGGATGAAACAACAAGTACAATACCATCTGTTTTTCTTGAAAGAACAACAGCATCTGTAACAGTAATTACCGGAGGGGTATCAAAAATTATTACATCGTACTCTTTTTTAAGCTCTTCAATAAATTTATCCATCTTTGCTGAAGCTATAAGCTCAGAAGGATTTGGAGGTATATCTCCACAAGTAATAATGCTAAGATTCTCAATATCTGTCATTTTTGAAATATCTCTCACACTACTATTTTTAATGAGAAAATCAGTAACCCCTATCTCTCTCAATATATTAAAATTTTTATGAACAACAGGTCTTCTCAAGTCAGCATCAATCAAAACAACCTTTTTCCCACTTTGAGCTATGGTTACGGCAAGATTTGATGAAGTAGTCGACTTACCCTCTTTAGGTACAGAAGATGAAACAACAATAACACTAGGTGGCGAATCAACACTTGAAAAATAGATGTTAGTTCTAATTGTCCTATAAGCTTCAGAAATTGGAGATTTAGGTGAAAAATGGGAAATAAGCTTTGAATTAATCTTAGTCTTTTCAGAATCTGTAAGATCATCCATCTTCTTTCTCATCTTCTTTTTCATATCCTTAATATTAATAGTAGGTACAGCACCCAAGAAATTAATTTTAAATCTCTCTATATCCTCAATTGTCTTTATACTATTATCAAAAAATGCCAATAAAAATGAGATAAAGACACCCAGACCTAATCCCACTCCTAAACCTATAGTTATATATAGAGGCTTGTCTGGTCTTATTGGAGATTTTGGAGTTATTGCCTTATCAACTATTCTTGCATTACCTACCTGACCTGCAAGAGCAATTTTATACTCGTTATATTTATTCTCCATCATTATGTATGTCTTTTCATCAATCTCGTACTTTCTCTTAAGCCTTGCAAACTCTGTGGCTGTTTCTGGAAGCATTGCTATTTTTTTATTATAATTATTAATTGTCTCCTGAACCTTTTTTGCTTGAGCTTTAAGACCAATTTGTTCAGCTTGGGCTTCCAAAATTTTTCTCATTATATCACTTTTATCTTCAACAGGATTAGCCGAAGCCTGAGCACTATTTGCAAAATATTTAGCCTTTTCAGTAATTTTAGCTTCAAGATTATCAATCTGCTTTTGAAGATTTTTCAGAATTCTCTTATATCCTGCACTTTTCTCAAGTTCAATATTCAGTTTTTTAGCATTAAGCTCACCAACTTTTATCTTAAGTTTCTCAATCTCAGGAGTAGCATTTCTTGATATATCCTCCACAATTCTCTTAGATTTTTCATCCAACTCTTTTTTGAGAAAAAGTATTTTTTGATTTGCACTTTGATAGTTTAGCTCAATCTCATTTAATTTAGCTTCAGATTTAGCTGAATTTTCTATAAGTAATTGAGTTTCCGCTTCAAGAACAACTATACCACCTTCTTTTTGATATAACTCAAGAGCCTCCTCAGAAAGCTTTAATCTCTTTTTAATCACATCCAATTGATCTTTTAAAAAGTTTGTAACTGCTCCAACCTCACCCAAGTTTGAAAGCTTACTGTAGAGCTCAAACTGCTCTGCATAAGTATTAGCTAAAAAAGAGACCTCGAAAGGAGAAGAGGATGTTATTATAAGCCTTAAAATATCAGTATTCTTAATGGGTTTAATGGACAATTTTCTTCTCAACATCTGAATTCTGGAATTTTCATTAAGATCCTTTCTAACCTCCTTTGACACACTTATATGCTCTGCAAATTCAGATTTATCTACCTCATCCATTACCATTTTAGCAACAGTTCTTGATTTTATGAGCTCACTATTGTTAGCAATAACCCTATCACTTCTCTTTAAATTAAAAGGACTTGACATATCACTAAACATATTATCCTTATCCTTTATCTCAATTGTAGTTTCAGCTTGAAACACAGGAGTCATCCTCAAAGTATAGTACGTTGAAAGAGAGGATATAGTAATAAAGGTTAATAGGATCCACCATCTTCCCCTGTAAATTATGCTAAAGTACTCTTTCCAAGGAAAGGAATAATTTTCCTGGTTATTGTCATCTTCAAACATCTACTCTCCCAAAATATATTTTTTTTGATTATTTATAAAAAGATCCTCTGCAAGGGTCTCTCCATATTTCTTTGATACTAAATCATAAGCTTCTTTAATATAAAACTTTCTTGCTCTAAGATTATGAACATCAGACGCTATATAGTCACACATATTATTTTTTATAAGCTTATGAGCAAATCTTCTAATAAAAAATCCAAATTTCCCAACAACTGAACCAGCTGTTACCTGAAACTTACAACCAAGATCTTTTAATCTCTCCACATGTTTAAAGTCTTTCCTAAAATCCTCAATCCTTTCAGGATGGGCTATCACAAAATTTATATTCCTATCGATCATCTTTTGTAAAACTTGAGGATAGTTAATCGGAACTCTACTAAAAGGAAACTCTAAAAGAATGGTACTTTTGTTTAATCTAAACTTCTCCATAAAGGAGATTTGTAAAATATCGTAAGAAAGGTGTATTTCTGCAGCTAAATTAAGAGTAATATCTAAATCCTTAACTTTCTCTTTTAAAGTTTCAAAGTTCTTATTTACTAGGGCTTGATTAAACTGAGAAAGCGTATAAAAGTGAGGTGTTAGAAAAAAGTGATCCACACCCTCTTCCATACCTGCTTTTATGATATCCATAGAGTTTTCAATATTCTTAGCTCCATCATCGACTCCAAAGAGAATATGTGTATGTATGTCAATTATACCTTTTTTCATCTAAGATCCATTATTTCAATACTACTATCTTTAGGTTGCTCAAATAGCTCTTTATCAATATCCTCATTAACTATCATCTTTTTTAATCTGTACTTTGAAGTATTATCATCAATATCCAAAACATCTATACCCTCAACTATAAAATCATCATTAACATAGACAGTCAAAGAAAGTATAAAGCTTTCATTAATTTTTTTGGGCGTTAAAAATATTTTATACCCATTTTTAGATTCTTCAAAATCTGCGATATCAAAATATTTGGGAAACTCAAATATTAATTTCACAGGAACAACAGATCCACTATCTTCCTCTCTAACAAGTTCAATAAGCAATTGTTTTGTTTCATCATTATATCTGTAAACAGTGTTATTATTGAAGATTATATAATTTTCTCCACTCTCAATTCTGTATATGTTTTTACCAGACATATATATTTTTCCAAAGCTTACACTTGTCTCTCCTGCAAGTTCCCACTCCTGTTCTTGTGAAAACTCCGATTTAAAAGTTTCTATTGACTCTATTTTATCTAAAATAGACTCTTCCAACTCATCTTTAGAAATTTCTGCATGCAACACGGCAGATATGATGAACAGTAAAAAAAACTTTATACTCATAAACCCATCTTTTTAAAATGTACAGAATCTTAAATCTTCTAAATTATCACATTATCAATATTATAATTATAAAAACTTTTTTAAATTACCAAAAAGTTTTATAAGTAAATTATAACAAAAAAGATCCTCTCTATTTTAAGAATACTAATATAGTTTTTAACCTCTTATAAAATAGGACATTAACATGGTCCTATGGTTAACAATAATTAAGATTAAAAGAGATCAAAACAATTTTAGTAAACAACAAAGATAAAAACAACAAAAAAAAATTGCAATAATTTACTTAGGATATACCAAAAAAGAAAATAATCATACGTACCGATAAAATAAAAAAGAGAGATAAAAATCTCTCTTTTATGTAGTCGGGGCGAGAAGATTCGAACTTCCGACCCCCTGCTCCCAAGGCAGGTGCGCTAACCGGACTGCGCTACACCCCGAACAACGAGTGCAAATATAATCACTTCTTTTCAAATACACAACTTTTTTTTATAAAAAATCTTTTTTTTATATACTGCGAATTGTTTGCATTTTATTTTTTACAGATATATTTTCCGTAAATAAACCTAGAACTAAAGAACATTTGGGAGATTTAAATGTTTAAGCTATACAAAAACAGAACATTCATAACTATAAACCCAAAGGAAAAATTTATTGAAATAATAAGAAAATATATACCTAATATAGATCCAGATCACATACATACAAAAAGAATATATAGTTTTGATGACCAATTGGTTGAATCTAAAGAGGATCTAATAGAGTTACTAAAGAAAAACTATAAACAAATTATTTTAAGAGAGATTGATTTTTTTGTAGATCATGACATTGATATGGATAAAAGCTTTGAAAATTTTTTGAGCTGTTTTGGATTTGAGATTATTGAACTCGGGTTTGATTGCTCTGAAACAAATATTGAGTTTATAGATAGTGAAGATCTATAAAGCTAAAATATATCCTTTCTAATCGTTTTCATCCAACTCAAAAATATCATTAACAGGTTTACCAAAAAGTTTGGATATTTTTAAAGCTAAAACTGTTGAAGGTACATACCTATTTTTCTCAATTGAGTTTATTGTTTGTCTCGAAACCCCTATCTTTTTGGCAAGTTGATCTTGGGTTATACTTTTTATAGCTCTCTCAACCTTAATACTGTTCTTCATAAATCCAAACCTATCTGTTTATCATTTTCAGATAGTAGAATATAAAGTAAAACGACAACATATTAAAAAATAGAATATTGTGAGTAGAAATATTAGAAACTACCTCACTTTTCACAAGTCCAAATATGTTATCAAAGAGTATAAAAACCAAACCCGCAATAAAAGCTCCGGCAAAAGATTCAACTCTAATTTTCAAAGTCAACTCATCCTCCTCCTTATTTTTTGTAAAGGCAAAAATTACTAAGGAGAGCATTACTCCCGAAAGAACGATCGAAAAGATAAGTTTTTTATCAAGCTCAACTATAAGATTATGTACAACAATAGGAGCAAGAATGGAGACTATGAGAATAGAGGTAGCAACCTTATAAAAATAGTTTGGAAGTAGCCTTATTTGATTTTCCTTTCCACTCATAACAAACCTCAATGTAAAACTTTTTAGTCTATATGTAAAATATACTTTACACAAATAAAGATGTCAAGAGAAAATCTAAAACAGATCTACTATAACCTGAGCTCAACATAACTATTTATCTAATATTTCGTATAATAAATAGAATGCGATATAAAATTGTTATGACTCTTCTTTAGCGGTTATAACAAAATTGACTACTTTATATACCCACCTTTTTTCAAATTTATAAGTATTATAGAAACATCGGCAGGAGATATACCCGCAATTCTTCCCGCTTGACCTACAGAGTCCGGTTGAATTCTGTTTAACTTCTCTATTGCTTCATTTTTAAGACCTGAAAATTTTTTATAATCAAAGTTAGAAGGCATCTTTAAACTTTCATTTTTTTCTGATCTCTCTATAATCTCTCTCTGCCTTGCAATATAACCTTCATACTTTGTAAGAATCTCAGCTTGTTTACACTCATACTTGCTATATTTTTCAAGATCTATAACACCTAGAGAGTATATATCATCTATCTCAATTTGAGGTCTCTTTAGTAGTTTTACAAGTTTTGAACCCTCATTAACTTTAGGTAGATTTTTCTTTTCGAGTATACTATTTACCTGATCTTTTTTAATAGTAATCCCTTTATAATACTCTTTTAACTCCTCTATTCTAGATATTCTATTCTCCAAAAACTCGATATCCTCATCGTTATGAAGATGATACTTTTTAGCATATTTTAACAACCTGAAATCTGCATTATCATGTCTAAGTTCCAATCTATGTTCTGCAAGAGCTGTAAACATTCTATAAGGCTCTCTAATATCCTTTGTGATTAGATCATCAATAAGTACACCAATGTAGGCTTCACTTCTTTTAAAGATCATAGGATCCCTGCCATCAATGGAAAGAGAGGCGTTTACTCCGGCTACCAACCCTTGGGAAGCGGCCTCCTCATATCCGGAAGTTCCATTAATCTGACCTGCAAAATACAAACCTTCAACTTTTTTAGTCTCAAGAGAGGTTTTTATTTGGTAAGACGGGAAATAATCATATTCTATAGCATACGCCGGCCTTACAAAATGAGCGTTTTCTAACCCTTTAATAGTTCTTATAGCTTTTTTTTGGATCTCCATTGGAAGACTTGTACTAAAACCGTTTATATAGTACTCATTTGTGTACAAACCTTCCGGTTCAAGAAAAATTCTATGGGAATTTTTACCACTAAACCTGTTTACCTTATCCTCTATAGATGGACAATACCTAGGACCCGTTCCCTCAATCTGACCTGAGAAAAGTGCTGTATTGTGAAAATTATCCTCTATAATTTGATGGGTAGTTTCATTTGTTGCAGTTATATAACATGGCAATTGTTTAATTCTTGAACCATCACTTTTAAAGGAAAAGTTAACAATCTCTTTATCAGAACCATGAATGTCTAAGCCTTCAAAATTTATTGAAGAACCCGAAATTCTTGGAGGTGTTCCTGTTTTAAGTCTAATTGTTTCAAATCCTAAATTATTAAACTTTTCAGTAAGATGGGAGGCAGCCCCCTCCCCTAATCTTCCACTTTTAATCTTATTTTTTCCAATATGGATTAAACCGTTTAAGAAGGTACCGGAAGTAAGAATAAGTTTTTTACCTTTTATAATACCGTTGAGTCTTGCAGTTATAGAGTTAAATCTGTCGTTAGAAAAATCCATATCAACAACCTCATCTTGAACAATATCAATATATGGATTCTCCTCCAACTTTTTCCTCATATAAAATGAGTAAGCCATCTTATCATTTTGGGTTCTAAGAGCCCAAACCGCTGGTCCTTTTGATATATTTAAAGTCTTGAACTGGATACCTGTAGCATCTGCTGCTCTTCCCATTAAACCACCCAGAATATCAATCTCTTTAACCAGATGACTCTTTGCTAAACCACCTATTGATGGATTACAGGAAAGTTGAGCAATGGTATCAACATTCATAGTTATAAGTAAAACTTTTTTCTTAAACTTTGTAGCAGCCCAACTAGCCTCAACACCGGCATGCCCGCCACCAACAACAATTAGATCATAATCCTTCATTTATACTCCTGTTCCACATGGAACAAATCATTTTTTATCATATCTATAGTAACCTTCCCATAGATCTTTGGATAAGATAATATCTTTAATCCTTTTTTTCATGATTTTTGATAACGAATCGTTACATTTTTTAAAAATATCCGCAGCTTTTTCAAATTCTCCCTCAATATAGAACTTTACACCCTTCTCAAAAACTATATTTTCCTCTGTTTTATTTCTCAATAGAGTATAAATCTCAACCGGAATTTTATGACCTTTAACAGTTACTTTATCTACCAACATAGAAGAGAACTTATCACCTAAAAGATCCTTTGTTCTCTCCCCTATCAAAACAGATGTATTGTAATATCTATTTAAACTCTCTATCCTTGATGCTAAGTTCATATTCTTTCCAATTGCGGTATAATCAAAAAGCTCATCGGAACCTATATTTCCTATAGTAACCTCACCTGTATTAATTCCTATACAAACTTCGAGATTGGAAAATGGAGTCTCCTTTAAATCACCTCTCAACCTCTTTACACTATCTAAAATTTCAAAAGCAGTTTTACAGCTTAAATAGGTGTGATCATTATCCAAAGGTGCTCCAAAAAGTGCAACAAATCCATCTCCAAGATACTTATCCATTGTTCCATAGTTTGATTTTACAATATTTGACATAACACCCAAGAATCTATTTAAATAGTGAACCAACTGCTCAGGATCCATATTTTCAGTTGTATTTGAAAAATTTTTAACATCAACAAACATCATAGAGATCTCTCTCTTCTCCCCTCCTAAAACAAGCTCCTCCTTACTTTTTAACAATTGATCCGCTACAATATTAGGAATAAACTTACCAAAGGTTTTAGAGATAAAGCTCTTATCTTTTTTCTCATAATAATACTTAAAAATAAAGGCTGTAATTGTCGCTATAGAAAAGATCATTAAAGGTCTGGTATGATCTAGATATATGAGTTCTGCCTTAAAGAGATAGTTAACAGAGTATATAAAACCTGAAAAAAGAACTAGTAAAGCTGTAATGGAAAAGAGTACATTTTTTATTAGATATATAACTACTACAATAGAAATCAATAAAACAAGAGTAACTAAAATATTATAATAAATTGGTAAAAATCTAATCCTCTCCTCTTTGAGAATAGAGTTTATTACATTTGCATGAATCTCAACACCGGGGATTCTATAACCTCCGGGTATAGTTCTTAAATCATATAAACCTTGTTTTGAAGTACCTACTAAAACAACCTTCTCTTTAAAAGTTCTCTTACCAATATATTTCTCAAGAATATCTACAAAAGAAATAGTTCTAAATGTTTTCCAAGTTCCCGAATATGGAATTACATATCTAAATTTATCATCTACAGCAATTTCCAACTTTCTATTTCTACCATTTATAACAAGAGCATTCTCTTTAAATTGTATATCTTTTAGGGTTGCTCCTACCTTCTCCAAAACTATTGAAAGTGAAAAAGAGGGATAAACTCTACCCAAATATGATATAAGTAGGGGAACTTTTCTGGTAACTCCATCACTGTCCTGTTCTATCATTAAATGACCGGATTTAGATGATGAAAGCTGAATCTCCTCAACCCCAAAATTTACAATATCTTTGGAAACAAAATCAATATTTTTAATATCCATTGATCTTGAAAAAAGATTTTCACTATTTTTAAATACAGAATCGGGGTATATAAAATTGTAGGGATCAGAATCTGTAAATTCATAACCTGTAACAACAGGAACTTTTGAGAATGATTTAATAAGGAGGGAATCGCCACTCTTACTGTCAAGAAAAAGAATATCAAAACCTAAAACAGATATATTTTTCTTTTCAAGTTTTGATATAAGATCTGAGTATATAGATCTATTCCAACTACTAAAACTCCCCCTTTTTTTAACACTTTTCTCATCAATATCGGCAATAACAACATCTTTTTCAGAACCTCTATCCTTATATCTTTGTGTTAAAAGATGATCATAAAAATAGAATTCAAAGCTATTAAACAGAGGTAGGTATAAAAAAAATCCTGATAAAGATATCAGGACTATAATAATAAATCTCTTATGCTTCATACTAATTTCTCAAATAAAATTTTAAAAATCTATTTCTTATTAAAACTTTTCCACTCATTTTCAAGATCAGATATATCAATTTTTTTCTTTTCATAGTTTCCCCAACCATCAACAATCAAAATCTCACCCTTAACAATTGAGACCCAATCCTTTAAACTAACCTCTTTAGGACCATCTATCTCTTTAGGTTTTAAAGATCTACTCTTCTTATCCCTTTTTACCCAAGGATTTATATTGACCCTACCTTCAAGAACAGAAATTACACCTTTTTTATTTTTACCATATTCAACCTTATAGATGGTTCCAACTACTGCTGCAACAGCAACAGGAGAAGCTATTTTAAAATCCCTTTTACCTGACTCTGTATCAACCTTACTCCAAACAACACCATCTAAAAGCTCACCTTCACACTTAACTGAATTGTTCTCATTTTTGTAAGTTTTAAAGGTGTATATAGTTTTTTCACCCATTCTTATTAAGGATTTATCAACCAATAGAACCTCACACTTTGATTCTGAACCGGTTTTTAAGGTGTCATTTAAAAATATACTATCACCCTCATCAATAGTATCTATCCAGTTAGACAGTGAATCATTTTTTAGATAAAGTTCTCCTAACCTAAAATCAACAACTCCAATATTTTTAGAGAAAATTAAAGTTGAAAAAATGAGTATAAAAATTGTAAACCTTAACACAATACTACTCCCCAATCTAAAACTATTTTCATATCCTTAAAATGTACCTAGTTCTAATATCCTAAAAATAGAGATAAAAATCCAGTAAAAACTAACCTCAATAAATTATTGATTTTTATATTAAAAGTATTAACTTTAGCGTAAATAACAACCTTTATTGGGAATAAGATAAATGCTAAAAATAGAAAATATATCAAAATCATACAGTTCAAAAAAGAATGCTCTTAATGGGATAAATCTAACTATAGAAAGAGGAGAGATTATAGGACTAATTGGTCTTAATGGAGCAGGTAAAAGCACACTTTTTAAAATAGTATGTGATCTTATAAAGCCTAATGAGGGGAAGGTGTATATAAAAAACTATAAAAATGATTCTATCAAAGCTAAAAGTTTGATAAGTTACACACCTGAAACTCCTCTACTATATGAATATCTTACACTTAAACAACAGATAGATTTTATCCTTTCTGCATACAGTATAGATAAAAAAAGTGTTGATATAAACTACTATTTAGAGCTATTTCAAATGAATGAAAACTACAATAAACAGATTAAAGATTTCTCAAAAGGTATGAAACAAAAAAGTTCTCTAATACTATCATTTATAGTAAATAATCCTCTCCTACTTCTTGATGAGCCTTTTAATAGTTTGGATCCTACAGGAATAAAAAGGGTAAAAGATGAGATAAAAAAGATGAAAAGAGAGAATAAGACTATACTTGTAAGTAGTCACTACCTTGATGTTGTAAAGGATTTTGTTGATAAATTTATAATAATAGATAAAGGATCTATAGTTAAAACTGTAGATAATAGTAAAGATTCTCAACTTGATATTGAAACTATATTTAACGAGATTGTATCATGATAAGAATGGTTTTACTCCTAATAAAAAAGGATATTAAAAGGTTAGTTAATGATTATAAAACAACCTTTAGCTATCTAATATCTTTAATTATCCTATCCTATTTTGGTTCTACCTCTCCTATGGTTAAGGATATTTTATATTCAAACAACCAAAGTGATATATTGAGTAAAACCTATATTTTTATATTTATATCTTTTTTAGGAATAATTAAAAGTAATATAAATTATGAAAAGGGTGATATAATACCGTTCCTATTGAGAGATAAATATAGTTATTTTAATGCTGTTTCCATAAAGCAAATTGTGGTAGAGCCAATATTTTTATCCGCAATTATAACTACTCTTATGAGATCTTTTGAACTATCTGTTTTTATAAAAATATTTATGTTCTTTACCCTATTAAATTTCATAAAGTTTATATCAAACATCTCAAAAAAACTAAATAGAGAAATTTTTAAAACCACTATTTATGCTATATTAACTATTTCTGCTATTAATATTACCATTGTTAAGCTTAATATTTTTGAAAACTTCAATAGTAATCTCCACCTCTACCCTATCTTTGGTTGGTGGATAAAACTTTTTGATTTAACAGAAACACCTATGAACATATTTGTAATCTTCACTCTATATATAATTACAACTCTATTTTTGAGTAGATATATAATATTAAAATCTTTGGATAAAGCCCCCGACTACACTGCTATTTTTGAAAGGGATCAAATTTTATTTAAAAATATTTTAGATTCAAATAAGAGCAATAAAAGCTTAGAGTATAAAGGTAGTGGAGCAAAATCTTTTTACTATTTGAGTAAACAACAAAACTCTTTTTTTAGCTATGATTCAATAGTTTTTATACTACTTGGAGTAGGTTTTGGAATAATAAGTTTTTATACGGAAAAAAGAGAGCTCGGTCTTATTATACTGACAATTCTAAGTTTAATAATAGGATTTCTACTCACTCTATTATCAAACTCCAATACTCAATTTCAGAAATACTTAAGTTCATATTTTTTCTATATATTGCCCGATAATCCTAAAAATAAGCTTTTTTACGCAATTAAATATGAACTGCTTAGAGTTATTTTCAACTCACTACTCTTTAATTTGATATTCTATCTATTCTGGAGATATGATATTAAATACTTTTTAATATCAATTTTTATTATACCGTCATACTATATATTTATGCTCTTTTTCTCAATTTTAATGAAACTTATATCATCTCTATATGGATTAAATATAAAATCAAATTATATTAAATCTTTTTTAAAAGGGTTTATAAATATATCTATTATTGCAATATTTTCTAATATATTCTTTATATTTCCCAAATCCGGTAAGTTAGAAACATATTTTTACGCTATATTCATAATACAAATAGCTAATATTATACCATTTATAACAATTTACTATACTTTTGATAAGATATATTCAAAACTGGAGTATTGATTATAGAAGTCTTTATAGGTTTTATTGTGAAAGCAAATAAATTTTTGATTTTAGCTTCATTATTATAATTTAATATTAACTTTCCAATAACCTTTTGTTCCACCAACTCTTTCGATAACCTTTTTATCTTTAAGAGCTTTTAGATGTTTTTGAATAGCAGATTCGTTTATATTTAGTTTCTTAGATAATTCTGATCTGCTTATTCTATTATCTCTTACTATTATTTCTACAACTTCTCTCTGCCTATCTGTTAAGTTGATCTGACCACCTATCTGACCACCTATCTGACCACCTATCTGACCACCTTTATTAGATTTGAAAACCGTTCTTAAAAAATTATCTGAAAACTTAAATGAACCTTTATTATAAGATTTTAAAATCCTTGGAACTCCAGAACCTAATTGCTCTACCATATCAAGATCCTTATATATTCTCATCAACTCCTTATTTCTTGGTATAGAATATCCCTCAAAAAACTCATCTCTACTCATACCTTCTGGTAAACCACCAGCTGAAGTAATCTCTATTCTATCCGAAAATATTTCAATTTTTGGAAAAACTTCTCTTGTATAATCATTATGAACAATAGCATTTATTACAGCCTCACGAATAGCTATAGGATCCCATTTTCTTTGATCCTCTCTTTCTTTTGAGGTTATCTTTGTCATTGTTTTATTTTCTAATTCTATCTTATCTAGCATTTGCTTAGTGGCTTTGATTAGAGAGCAGTATCCATATTCATTGTTTTCAATTAAATCAATACGATCTACTCCTGAATACTTAGCCAACTTCATAGAAACACCATTTTCATCAGATATTAAGTATGCTACATAATTAAATTTTCCATCTTCTGTAAGTAGTTCAAGATTATTAGTAAATTTATCTGATAGATTTAATTTATGCTCATTGTAGTATATCTTCAGTTGCTCAAAAGATAAATCTTGTCTATGGGAACGAATTTTTACTATAGAGTTTCTTGTTCTTTTTGAAAATAGGTCTTCAATAATTCTTTGGGGCATAGGTTCAGATGATGATCCTACTCTAATATAACACCCCTTTTCAGTCATACCTCTCTTTCTTAGGAAATATGGCTTCTCAGAACCACTTGCTATAATTATTTTGATTACATCTTTGCCATTATAATTTTCATTTATAACATCAAATAAACCTAAACAAGAAGGCTGAATATTGTGTTTTAATCTATCTTTTATCTTTAATTGATCAGAGTCTGAATCTGATAAACCTACTATTTCTAGATTTTTATCGACCCCTATATAAATAAGACCACCCTCACGATAATTTAAAAAGGCAATAACCTCTTTTTCAAGATCATCAGTAAGTTTAAACTTATACTCTATTCTATTTGATTCTGTAAATTTATCCATAGATATAGCTCTTTTTTCAAATTTATTCCTAAAAAATTCTCTCTTTACATTTAATCTTCTTTAAAAAAGCATCATCTCCTATAAAGATAAACTCATTGGCAATACCATCCTCTATAAAATAATATAAAAGATCATCATCTGGTTTAAAGTAATAATCCTTTATTGGTTTAAAATTTTCATCCAAATATGTTAAATGCTTCTCATTTGATTCCATATCCATCCAATATGCAAAAATATAATCATCAGAAACCGTAACCTTAAAAATAACAAAACCCTCTGACAAGAAATCTAATGGTATCTTTCTCTTAGATTTTAGGGAGTAGATAAATTTATTTTTATAACCAAATATGTAGTTTTGTTTTTTTACCACAAAACATTTAGGAGTAAAATATCTAGAACTATCAGCAAAAACTTTCCTTAATCTATCACTTCCATAGCTACCTACCATACTATCTTTATGGAAAAGATAGATCATAGAACTGGAAGCTAAGGTTATAAAATTACCATTTCTTGATCTAGAAGAGCAATCAATATTCTTTTTTTGATCCTCTTTTTTAGCTTTACAAAGTTTAAAAGCTAAATAATCAAAATTATAAGTTTCTCGATAAGGATTAATCTCCGCATTTGAAATATCTCTCATTTCAATTGATCGAGAAAATATTTGAACTCCATATATATTTTCCTCTCTTTCATGGACTACCTCAATCTCTGCAGGAATAAAATAACTTTTAAGTATGGAGAACTTTTCAGGATCAGATTTTGGGAAAAAGTTGTGAAAAAAAACAGAATCACTGAGGTTAATCTCATTAACTATATTTCCATATTTATCATATTTTATAATACCCTCATTTGTAAAATAGATATAATTATCAAAAATATGATCAACCTTAATAGTTCTACCACCTAAACTAACATTTTTCTCTTCAAAAGGTGTTAATAAGATCTTTGAAAAGAACTTATCAGCCTTATCTCTAGGAGAAAGCATATTTATAAACTCAATACCCTTATCACCTCTTAAAACTATAGTTTCAGTATTCTCATTAATATTATATTCACTTTTAAAATAAGAGGGTAGATCTCCTTTAATAAACTCAATAGAGTCATTTTTAGTAATATATTGTTTTACCTTTTGATTTACAAATCTCTTACCATCTCTCTCCCTTCTACAAATAACTTTCCAGTTTATATTCAAATCCTTACCCTCTCTTTCGGTAAGAATCTTCATAATATCCTTATTACAAGTAACACAGGTCTCGGTATTAACGACAAGATCAATGGTTACAGGAAATAGAGTGACTGTAAAAATTAGGAGAAATAGAAAAAATCGCATTATTACCTCGAAGTTTTATACTTTTGTGAGTCTATAATATAATAAAAAAAGCCATAAAAGTTAAATCTTCTATGGCTTTTATAATTTTACCTCTCCCCTATTTCATCAAAACCTAAAGTTTTATAAGGTTATAAAAAAAACTCAGACTGCCTAGAAACGAGTAGTACAAGGAATTGGTTTTTTATGCGATTTGAGCCTAGAACTACTAGGTGATTTGAGCATAAAAAATCGATGACGCAGTAATGCGAAGTTTATAGGCAGTCTGAAAAGCTAAAGATTTTTTATTCCCTCAGCTATTATAGACCCAATAACATTCTTATCGAGGTTCTCAAACTGTTTTACCCCCCCATTCCTGTCCATAATAGATATACTATTACTATCGCTACCAAAAGGAGAGAAATTTTCTGAAACGGTGTTTAAAACTATTAAATCTAGATTTTTTGATTTAAGCTTTCTCATACCATTTTCAAGTAAGTTATCTGTCTCTAAAGCAAATCCTACAAAGATTTGACCCTCTCTCTTCCCTTTTCCCAAACTTTTCAAGATATCAATTGAAGGGGTGGGGTTAAAGAAACTATCTTCACTCTTTTTTATCTTGCTTTCAGAGTATTCAAAGGTATAATCAGCTACAGCAGCAGACATAATTAAAATATCTGTTTTATCAATCCTAGAAGAGATCTCCCTATACATATCTTTTGATGATTCAACCCTTACAAGATCTATATATTGGTTTGTGGCAAGTTCATTGATTCCGGAAACCAAGGTAACATTTGCACCTAAACTTGAAAAATATTCAGCAATTTTAAACCCTGTTTTACCGGAAGATCTATTAGCAAGGTATCTCACAGGATCGATAGGTTCTCTTGTTCCACCGGCAGAAACTAAAACCTTTTTTCCCTTAAAAAAACTATCTTCAGAGTAGTTTAACTGATAAATAACCTCTCTTAAAAGATCCTCAGGTTCCGCCATTCTACCCTTACCGCTATATCCACAAGCAAGATCACCCTCTACAGCATCAATAAACTTAATACCATTGGATTTTAGATACTCCATATTCCTCTGAACTGCAAAATTTTCATACATTTTACAATTCATTGCAGGGGCAATAATAATCTTTTTATCAAAGGCTAAAAGTGCTGTTGAGATGGCATCATCACCAATACCGGAAGCAAATTTACCTATAATATTGGCAGTTGCAGGGGCTAAAACAAAGATATCAGCCCAATCAGTGAGTGCAATATGTTCTGTTGAGTAATCGTTTATTTCACCAAAAGTATCTGAGTATATACTATTTTTTGAGACAGTTTCAAGAGTAACTCTAGTAACAAACTGTAAACCGTTTTCGGAAATTATAACTTTTACTTCTGCTCCGGCTTTAACTAGTAACCTAATAAAAAGAGGGATCTTATAAGCTGCGATCCCTCCTGTTATACCTACTAAAACTTTTCTATTTTTTAAGTTTTGTAATATCTTCATACTTATACTCTAGATGATTATCAAGAAACTCATGAATAGCAACTCTTTCACTCTTATCATATTTAGGAAGATCTGCTTTTAAATCCTCAGTAAATGTAACATCTGTCTTATCTGCCAAAGCCTCAATCTCTTTATCAAGCTCTCTTTTTTGAAAATTTTCAACATCTCTTGCTCTCTTGGCAATTACCATTATAGCCTCATAAACGGTAGAAGCATTTTGGGAAATATGCTCTTGTCCAATCTTTCTATCATCCTTTTCAATCTTAAATCTCTTCTCTTCCATAACCCCTCCGGCTTTATAATAGGTTTAATTTTTTTAAAATATCTTCACACTTAAGTATAGAATCTTCAAGTATGTCATTAATTACAATATAATCATAAAATTTACTCTCTTTTATCTCATTTTCTGCAAAATTCAACCTTTTTTCAATAGTTTCTAAATCATCCTCTCCCCTATTGATAAGTCTCTTTTTCAAAACTTCCAAACTTGGAGGTGTGATAAATATTAAAATTGAATCATTGGGAAAGATCTCTTTAACAGCTTTTGCTCCCTGTACATCAATATCCAAAACAATATTTTTACCATTTTCAATAGATTCAGAGATATAGGATTTTAGAGTACCATAATAGTTACCATAAACATTTTTATACTCAACAAAACTACCCTCTTCTATCTTTTTCTTAAACTCATTTTCAGTAAGAAAAAAGTAGTTTTTACCATTAACTTCGTTACCTCTTTTGGCTCTTGTTGTAGCTGAAATGGAGTAGTTAAGAGTTTTATACTTTTCCATTAAACTGTTTATAATGGTAGTTTTACCTCCACCTGAAGGAGCTGAAAAAACAATAATTTTACCCTTATTCAATGTTCTGTACCTGTTCCCTGATTTTTTCAATATTCTCTTTAAGTTTAACAGAGTATGTAGAAATATCTGTCAGATTGGTTTTTGCAGAGATTGTATTTGCTTCTCTGTGCATCTCTTGAGTTATAAAGTTTAATCTTTGACCTAAACTCTCATCACTGTTTAAAGCCTTATCAAACAGATCTAAATGAGAATTTAATCTTGTAACCTCTTCTGAAATATCTACTTTATCGGAAATTATTGCAAGTTCCTGACATAACCTTTCTTCAGAAACTTTAATATCAGTAAGATTCTTTGAAAGTCTCTCTTTTAATCTTTTGAATTGAATCTGTGTTGAACTCTCCTTCAAATCTTCAATATCGGATAAAGTTTTTCTGATATTACTTATATAATTACCTATCTCAATTTTGAGCTTTTCACCTTCTGATATTCTAAAAGAGATAAGATCATCTAAAGCACCATTTAAACAGCTATTTAAAGATGATTTTAAATCTTCATCATTGCTACTATTTTTCTCATAAATTTGATCAAATTGCAATAGGTTTGCCCAAGAAGGCTCTTCCATACCAAGCTTGTTTGATATATCCAACATATTTTTATAGAGTTCTTTTAAATTTTCCATATTGAAAGATGAACTTTGAGATCCACCCTGTTTTTTTTGTACATTTATGTAGATATTAACAGAACCTCTCTTTAATCTCTCTTTAACAATTTTTCTTAAACCAAGTTCATACTCTAAAAACTGTATAGGTTGTTTAATATTTATATCTAAATATCTATTATTTACAGATTTTACCTCTAAAGAGATCTCTAAAGAATCTGTCTCTACAACAGACTTTCCGTATCCGGTCATTGAATATATCAAAATTATTCCTCAAATTTATGTTTAAGATTCTCAAAATTTTCTGTAGTACCACTAAACTCAACAATCTCATAATAATCAAATTTAGAGTTACTCTTAAACTTACTTCCAATAGTTGTATCGTTATCACTTATAAATCTAAATTTATGATCTGTATATATAAGATCCTCATCCTTTTTGTAGTGAAGAACATCTGTATAGAGTTTTGAACCATTTGGATGTTGAAGTATAACATTACCCTCAACTGTCAGAATATTAGTTTTTTCATCAATTTTTCCTTTGTTGCTAGTCAACTTACCAACATTTTTATCTTTATCAAAAAAATCAACTACCACTCCGGAATCCAAATAACTAATATATATCTCCTTAGAAACCTCATTTCTTCTCACATATCGAGATTTAACCTTAGCAACAAGCTCACCCTTTGTAGTATAATTCATATCCATATCCCAAATCTCATTGGTGGGAAGGGTTACAGTTGAAGAGTTTCCCCCCTTTTCAAGATTATTACTACATGAAAATAGGGTAATATTAATCAAAATATAGACTAAGAGCTTCTTCATATCTTTTTTCTTTTTTCAAAATTGATTTTAAAAACTCTCTTACAGAAGCCTCTCCCCCATTAAGATTTGAAATAAAATCTACTCTCTTCTTCAATTCATCAGATCCATTTTTGGGAGTTCCCTTATAACCACAAAGTTTCATAGCCGGCCAATCAAACCAATCATCACCAAAATATGCAATCTCTTCTTTGTTTAAAGATAGAGAACTTATTAGCTCTTCCATTTTACCTTGCTTATCTATAGCTTCACAATATACATAATCTATATCTAAAATTTTTGCTCTATTATTTACAATATCACTCTTTCCACCGGTAATTATAGCAAATTTATAACCAAGAGGTTTCATTATATGCTTTATAAAAAAACCATCTTTAGCAGAAAAACTTTTAGATATATCACCAGTTGAGTGATAATAAATTTTACCATCTGTAAGACATCCGTCAACATCTAAAACAATAAGTTTTATACCCATTATAACACACCTTTAATAATCATTGTTTCTTTAACAATTTTTTCAAACTCATCTAAATCAACCATACTTTTAGCATCAGATTTTGCTTTTAAAGGTGTAGGGTGAGTTTCAATAAATAATCCGTCAACCCAACCTGTTGCAACAGCAGCTTTTGCCAGTGGTCTTACTTTAACGGGTTCACCACCGGAAGAATCTCCCGATATTGCAGGTTTTTGAAGAGAGTGGGTTGCATCATATAAAACCGGAACATTTAGATTTTTCATTTCACCAAAAGATCTAAAATCAATCACAAGATTATTGTAACCAAAAAATGTACCCCTTTCAGTTAAAATAACTTTTTTATTACCTGTGGAGTAAGCTTTCAAAAGAGCGTTTTTCATCTCCGAAGGTGAAACAAATTGTCCCTTTTTTATATTTACAATATTTCCTGTTTTTGCAGCTGAAATAATAAGATCTGTTTGCCTGCAAAGAAAGGCGGGTATTTGGAGTATATCACAAACATCTTTACAAAGATCTGTATCTGTTGTTTCATGAACATCTGAAAGAATATTTAAACCAAACTCATCTTTAATGGTTTGAAGCATAGAAAGACCTTTTTCTATTCCGGGTCCTGTATAAGAGTTTATACTACTTCTATTAGCTTTTTTAAAAGAGGCTTTAAATATTGGAAGAAAACTATATTTTTCACTTAATTTTTTTAATCTTTCAGCTACAAATTTAAGCGTATCAATATCCTCAATAACACAAGGTCCGGCTATAACCGTAAAATTTTTACATATATTTTCATATAAACTTTCCAAACTGCCCCCTTTTTTAGAAATTGAGGTTTAAGATAACTATATTTTAACTTTTAAGCAATAGTTTGATTGTTTTAGAGATAGTAAACAATAATTATTAAAGGGTAGCTGGGATTAAGTTTAAGGTTATTCTATTAAACAATATTTAATAATAACCTAAGTTCTAGGTAAAATAAATAGATCATCTTATGAAATAATTAAAACTGGAAATTAAATTATTATCTCATAGTAAACAGCTCTCTTCTGATCGATAAACTATATATCTTCTCTTATTATATATAGTCATAAATCATAACAAGTTTTAATTCAATAACTTATATTGAAAACAGTGTTGATTGTTTTATTACCTTGATAATATAGCAATCAAGAAGTATATTTTAATACTATTAATGGAGTACTTGAGGATTTACAATGAGTGATATGTTTTCAGAGTTAGATAAAAGATATAAAGATGAAATTTCTAAATATGTGGTGAAAGGTTCTTTTGAAGCTTTTATAAAACCTATGAAAATAATCCTTACCAATAATAATGTTATAACAATGATGGTTCAAAGTAAAACTCAAATGGATTACTTTAAATCTCAGTACTACAAAAGAGCTATTGAAATTTTAAATCAACTTCTAAATATAGAAAATGCCGAAATAAAGTTTTTAGTAGATCCGGAAACAGACTTTGAAGTTGATGAACCTTCTAATAAAATCGTTGAAAATAGTAATGATAAGGTTAATGAAGTAGAGGATAAAAAAACTACAGAAGAGGATAAGAGTTTTAATCCATTTACAGAAAAGTATAAAAAAACTAAGTTGAACAAAAAGTATACATTTGAAAACTTTATACAAGGTGATGGTAATGAAATTGCTTATGCTTCAGCTTTGCAGGTAGCAAACAATCCAAAAAACTCTCCATACAATCCAATTCTTATTTATGGTGGAGTTGGTTTAGGAAAAACACACTTGGTACAAGCAATAGGTAATAAAATATTTCAAGAGCAGGGTGTTCATAAAGTTTTATATCTAAAATCGGATCAATTTGTAAACGATATTGTAAACAGTATAAAAGATAAAACTATAGATAAATACAAAGAGTTTTTAAAAGATAAAGATATTATAATTATTGATGATATCCAATTCTTTGCAAGAAGAGAGAAAAGTCAAGAGGAGTTTTTTCATATTTTTGAGAGTATCTATCAAAATGATGGAATTATTATTTTAACATCAGATTTTCATCCTAAAAACATACATAATTTAGATGATAGATTAAAAACAAGATTTTCAATGGGTTTAAATACAGATGTAAGACCTCCGGACTTAGAAACGAGAGCTGCTATTATTAAACTAAAAACAGAAGAACTTAGTTTTGAGCTTGATGATGAGATAATTATGTATATAGCAAATAATATAAACACAAATGTAAGAGAGCTTGAAGGAGCTGTTAAAACATTACACTCATACAGTATGATAAACAAAGATGAAAAAATTAGTATGATAAAAGCTAAAGATATACTAAAAGGATTAATCTCTCAGAAAAAAGCAACTCTAAATGTAGATAAAATACAGGATATTGTTTCAGACTATTTTAACATAAAAAAAGATCTTTTAATGAGTAAATCAAGAACAAAAGAGATAGCTGATGCAAGAGCAATAGCAATGTATATATGTACAACTCAACTTAACTCAACAACTCAAAGTATAGGAGCTCATTTTGGTGGAAGAGACCACAGTACAGTTTCTCATGCAGCTAAAAAAATACAAGATAAATTAAATAAAAAAGATCCTGAAATAACAAAAATAAATGATGAGATATTACACATAATAAACTTATCAACTTATTAACAGAAAGTTATTCACAACTAATTATATGTGAATAAATAGGAGTTATTCAAGAAAACCTAACATTTTATTCACTTTAAAAATAAAGTTATAACAAATAATATTTAAAATTTAAAAAGCTTATTAACATATTAACAAACTTAATAATAATAACAAATTAATTAATTTTCATTTTATTAAAAATAATGTTTGAATAAAATAAAAAAATAAACGGGAGAAATTATGATCTTAGAGATCTCAAAATCGGTTCTACAGGAGAAGTTAAATATTATAAATCCAATTCTTCCTGTAAGATCTACAAAACCTATTGCTGAATGTATATTAATGGAATTAAAAGGTAATGAACTATCTATTGTAGCTACAGACCTTTCTCTTACTTATGTTTCAACAATAGAGGTAAATGGAAAAGAGGATGGTATTATAATAGTACCGGGTAAAAAGTTTTCAACAATTATAAAAGGACTTCCGGAAGGTAATATTACTCTTGAGAAAAAAGACTCTATGTTAAACATTAAAATAAACTCAATCAAGTTTGAGATAGCAGTAACAGAAAATAGTGATGAATTTCCTGCTATTCCTGAAAAACTTGAAAACAATAAAATGGTTATAGATTCTCTCAAACTTAAAAAGTTTATTGGTAAAACAACTTATGCTGCATCAGATGATGAGTTAAGAGCTGTTTTAACAGGTGTTTTATTATCGGTATCAAACGATAAGTTTACAATAGTTGCTACTGATAGTGTCAGATTAGTTAAACTGATTGATAATCATTTAAACTTTGAAGGATCAGAAATAGATGTAATAATTCCGTCAAGATCTTTAAATCTTATCCAAAACTCAATTATAAGAAATGATGATTGTAATCTATTCTTAGGAGAAAACTATATAGAGGTAAGATTTGAGAATACTACTATTTTTAGTAGACTTATAAATGGTAAATATCCTGCTTATCAAAGTATAATTCCGGTAAATAATGATATTTCGGTAAGTATTGATAAAAATAAACTTATAAATGCAGTAAATAGAATATCTATTACTTGTAATCCGTTAACAAAGAGACTTAATTTCTCTTTTGAAAACAATAAACTTACAATTTCTGCAGAAGATAGCAATACAGCATCAAAATCAGAAGAGAGTTTAGATATTGAATATGGTTACGATGATTTTGCCATTGGATTTAACTCTAATAAAATACTGGACATTTTAAAGAATATTGATTCTGAATCTATTGTAATGTTAATGTCAACTCCGGGAAAACCTATTATTATAAAACCTAGTGAAGATAATAATCTTTACGATATAATAGCTCTTTTAATGCCGGTTCAAGTTAAAACTGCAAAGAAAAAGTAATTGAAGATAAATAGGCTAAGAATAAATAACTTTAGAAACTATAAAGAGTTAGAGATAAACTTTGATAATAAAACAGTCTATTTAACAGGTGAAAACGGACAGGGAAAAACAAGCATGATTGAAGCTATCTCTGTCCTTTCTTTATTAAATAGCTTTAGATCAAAAAATTATAATCATCTAAAAAATAGTGAAAGTAAAACATTTTTTCTTGAAGCTTTTTTTACCGATTCCACAGGTAAAATTTTGGATGTTTCTATATCTTTTGACGGTAAAAACAAACAGATTAGTTTTTTAGGAAAAAAGATAAGTAAAATGTCTGATTTTTATGGCAAGATTCCTCTTGTTTATTTAGTTCCTGATCAAGGTATTATAACTTATGGACCTCCAATGGAGAGAAGAAAGTATATTGATAGTTTCATATCTATGATTGATTCTGAATATTTTAAAGCTCTAAAATATTATAATCTAACCTTAAAACAGAAAAATAGTGTTTTAATTGAGAATAGAAAAAATGGGGGAGATATAGATGCTGTGATAAGTGTCTATAATAATCAACTTATTGATTATGGAACAAAAATATTTTCTAAGAGAGTATATTTTATTAATAATTTTAAAAAAATATTTAATAAAATAATTACATATATATCTGAAAATATAAAAACAGCCGATATTGTTTACAAATCATCTATAGATATAAAAAATTATAGAGAGGATTTTAAATCATCATTAAATAAAAACAGGTATCTTGAAATAGCGAGAGGAGGATCATTAATAGGTCCTCATAAAGATGATATAGTTTTTAAAATAAATGATTTTAATCTAAGAATTTATGGTTCAAAAGGTCAGCATAAAATTTTTCTCGTTGCTCTTAAACTTACTGAACTTGAGTATATAAAATCTTTAAAATATGAGTATCCAATCTTTCTTATAGATGATTTATATAGCGAAATAGATGATAGTAAATCTAAAAGAATTGCATCTCTTCTTGATAAAGATATTCAAACATTTATTACAACATGCGACAAATCAAAATTGGAACTTTTCAATAAAGATTCAACACAGGTTATTGATATAAAGAACGGAGCTGTATATAGTAATGAAGCGTAAAAAGTTTTCTATAAAACCCTCTCAAATACCGGATATAAAAACAGTTCTAAATGAAACCTTAAAGGGAAGTTCTCTAAGATTACTATTAAACAAAGGTGTTATAATAAATCTTTTTAATGAAATAATAAACTCATTAAATCCCATATTTAATAGTACGGTAAAAGTTGAAGATCTTAATCTTAAAACAAAAATAATTGTTGTTAATGTTAAAAATTCAACTGTTAAGAATGAGATTTTTATGTACAGATCTTACATTATGAATATGATAAATGAGAAAGCAGGGAAAAAAGTTATAAATAAGATTATCTTCAAATAGGATCTACTGAAAAGATAATAGAACTATATTTAATAACTCTTGTGTAGATATATTTGAAATAACAAAAAATCTTTAGATTATATGACTCAATAAAGTAGAAAGATAATTAAATGTTTTTTGCACAACTTATACTAGTAACCCTTATTATTATTTCTATAAATAAGGTTTCATCTTGGCAAGATTTTGAAATAATAAAAGATTTTTATACATCATACTCTCATCTTCTCTTTTTGTATTTAACATCTATTATATCTCTTATAAAATTTAAAAAGGAATATAGTATATATTTGAAAATTATTTCATTCTTGTCTATTATAGCTATTTTTTCAGTATCTCTATATCTCTCAAAGCATTATCTCTATATTTTTATAATAGTTTTACTCATATCTCAAAGAATATCATCTTTTAGGTTTATACCATCGGTATTGGATCTTTTTTTAACGATTTCAATATTTGTAACGGCAATATATTTTAATGGCAATTTTTACAGTTCAATAACCTATAGTTTCTTTCTATCTGTTATAATCGGATACTTTATACACTATATTTTTAGGGAATACAATAAGGGGTAAATCATGAAATATTTTATTATACTTCTTTTTTCAATAGAGCTATTTTCATATGAAATTGTAGATATAGATTTCAATATAAATATGGTTGATTCTCAAAAAATTGGAAGAACATATATAATAGATTGCGGAGTAGATGATAATTTTGTTAAAAATGGTACTCAATTTTCCGTTTTTAGAGAGTTTGATAAAGAGATAAATAGTTTTTTAGGCAGAGTTGAAGTTTATAATGTTGGTAAAACTATAAGTAGATCCAAATGTTTAGAGATAAGTGAAACTATTAGAGAAAGAAACCAAACTCCTGAAACTATATCTGTTGGAGATATATGTTTTCCTTCCGTAAAGGTATACGATAATGATATATTTGAAACTGTAGGATCTGTTAAGATTAGCAAGAGGGGAGAGGTGGTTATAAACAATAAAGTTTTACCTATGATTTTAACGGAACAGTTTAAAAAAATGAAGATATATGTTTATCTTGATAGTAAATCTTTAAAAGGTAATGATTTAGAAATCTCTAGAGAGAAGGGTGAATCTTTAAAGAAATTTTTGAACAATAAATATGATATACCATTTAGATATTTAGAAGTTGAACCTTGTGGTAATCTACAGAAGATGTTTAGAGATAAAAGTAAAAAAAACTCCTTTATAAATTTTGTTTTCTTTCCACCCGAAACTATTTATAAAGATTCTATTATTTATGAAGAGATAGTTGTAGATTCTATTGCAAAACCTAGAGAAATAGATGGTGTTAAGGAGGTTGTTAAATGAAAATAGTTGTTGTTTTTGGCGGATTTTCAACTGAAAGAGCAATAAGTTTTCAATCTGCAAAAGCTGTATATAATGAGTTAAGTAAAAAGTATGATGTAATAGCTATAGATTTAGCATATCCTGATGATGAGATTGTAGATTTTGAATATAGAGAAGCAGAAAAGAGTAACTACAATATTATCTCATCATTTCTCAAAAGATTAAACAGTATAAATCCTGATAAAATATTTATAGGACTTCATGGAAGTGAAGGTGAAAACGGTCAGATTCAATCACTCTTTGAACTTACAGGATTCAACTACTATAGTTGTGATAGTATATCAAGTTCTCTTTCTATGGATAAGTTCAGATCAAAGATTGTAGTCTCAAAATTTGGAATCAAAACAGCAAAATCAGATTTTATAACTAAAGAAAATTTTAGTTTAGATTATTTAAAATTGATTACAAAAGATTATAGTTTTCCCTTTGTGGTGAAAGCGAACTCCCAAGGATCATCTGTTGGGGTTTTTATAGTAAAATCAAATAATGAGTTAGAGTCTGCTTACAATAGCTTAATAGTTTTAGATGATGATTTTCTTGTTGAAGAGTATATATCCGGTAGAGAGTTCTCAATACCTATATTAAAAGGTAAAGCCTTAACACCTGTAGAGATTGAACCTATAGAGGGTTTTTATGATTATGAGAATAAATATCAAGAGGGTAAAACTAACCACTATTGCCCTGCAAGATTGAATAAGATTGAAACTGAAAAGATAAAATCTGACGGAGAAAAAGTTTTTTCATCTCTAGGATGTTCCCACTATGCAAGAGCTGATTTTATTCTTGATGAGAATGGTAATTTTAACTTCTTAGAGATAAATACACTTCCTGGTATGACTAAACTTTCGCTTATGCCTGAATCTGCCCTTAGTTTAGGGATTAGCTTTATGGAGTTATTGGAGCGGATTATGGATATTGGGGATTCTGAATTATGAATTATGAGTCTACTCTCATAAGATTTTACCTTGATCTTAAATTTATATATCTATATTTTAAAATATGGTTATATAATAAACTTATTTAGAAGAGTTATATATGAAAAATATTGATAATATCTTAAAAATTGGTGAAGATAAACATATAGAATTTAAATCTGAGTTCCCTCACAATGATTCTTTTGCTAAAGAGTTGGTTGCTTTCTCAAATACGGAGGGAGGAGTTCTATATTTGGGGATAAGTGATAATAAAAAAGTTGTTGGAGTAGAGGATAGTAAAGATCTTGAAGAGAGAATTATCAATATTTGTAGAAATAATATCACACCACCAATAGTTCCAAATATTGAGAAAATAGTTTACAACGATAAGTTACTATACACCATTATTGTTGAAAAAGGTATAAATAAACCTTACAAAGTAAAATCATCAAATAAATTTTATATCAGAGTTGGAAGCATCTCTATAGAGCCTACAAATAGTGAACTAATAAGGCTTTTTCAAGAGGGTGGAAATCTTCATTTTGAGGTAAATAGTTGCGAGAGATCATCTTTTAATGATTTTGATAGTTTAAAATTTAGAGATTATTGTGAAAATATTAGAGAGATTGATTTTAATCCGGAAGTGGAAGAGATAAAAAAATTAGCTTATAATTTAGACCTTTTGGATGAAAGAGAGAAACTTAATATTGTCGGTTCTCTCTTTTTTAGTAAAAATCCGGAGAAGCTTTTACCCCAATCTGGTATTGAGTTAAACTACTACTCAGGGAAGGATCAAACTTCAGATATTTTAGATAGCAAGGTATTAACTTTATCAATTCCTGATGCTATATCCGGAACACTTTCATTTGTTAGAAATAATAGTAGGGAAAAAGTGGTTTTTAACGATGATGAAACCTTAAGAAATAAGGTGTATCAATATGAGCCATTCGTTATAAGAGAGTTGGTAGCAAATGCTTTTTCCCATAGAGATTGGTCTATCTTTGGACAGAGAATAAGGGTTAATATGTTTAGTGATAGATTAGAGATTTTTTCTCCCGGATCTTTACCAAATACTCTCACATTATCAAGAGCTTTATTTGGAATCTCCTATTATAGAAACCCTTTAATAGCTCAGATCCTTAGAGATTATAAGTTTGTAGATAGGTTAGGAAGAGGGTTGATGAAGGTTAGAACCTTCTATGAAAAACTAGGTCTAAAAAGACCTGAATTTATTGTTGAAGATAATATCTTCTTAGTTAGAGTATGGAAGAGATATCAAGATTAAGAGGATATAACCAAGTAGATCCTCTTAATATTTTTCTACAAACTCAGGTAAATTTAGATTATTAACAGAAATTATTTTACCTTGTTTTTATATTTTTTATTACTTTCTATGTTAATATAAAAACAATGGAGATATTATGAATCGATTTCTCATACTTCTAATTCTATTTTTACTAAATTTTATATTTCTTCTTTTTGAGATCTCTTTAAATCATAAACTTTCATTACTTTTAGGATCAACCGTTACAGCTTCAACAATAGTTCTTTCAGTATTTATGGGCGGTCTTGGGATTGGTGCTTTATTTAATGGATTTCTTGTAAAAAATTTAAAGAAGTATCTCACTATATTAACTATCTCCATAGGTATATTGGGATTTGGGGTAAACTATATATTAGAATTTATTCCAAACCTATATGAACTCAATCTTCCACAATTTATAATTGTAACTATAGTATCACTACTAATTTTACTACTCACATTTCCAATGGGTGGAGTTTTACCTATTGTAGCTAATCTTTTAATTGAGGATTCTAAAAATATTAAATCAAGTGTTGGAAATCTATACATATTTGAAACTTTAGCCTCTGTTTTTGGCGGATTATTAACAGGATTTGTATTTTTGAGATATATAGGTGTTGAAAATACTATACTTTTAGGGTCAGCTATTTCAATAATCTCATTCTTTATCTCATTTAAGGTTAGAGATACAGATTATTTAGCTAAACAAGATCCTGTTAAGAGTGAAAACAGATCTGAAAAGGATAGATATACACTCTTAAAAATGACAGCTTTTTCGGGAATGGTAATCTTTTCATATCAGATATTTATTTTAAGAGCTTTAAAGGTTTACCTTACAAATACAACTTACACATTTACCATTGTTTCAGCATCGGTTATCATAGGTTTAACACTGGGTAGTTTTATATTTTCTGTTACAAGAAAGATTGGCTTTAAAAATCTTCCAAAAATAATCTTTATTGAAGCTATTATTCTCTCTATTTCTCTAATAGTTTTAATAAATATTCCAAAATGGATACTCATTCCTCTACATAACAATCTTTCTGAACCAATATTAAGAATAGGGTTGCCTGCCATTCTTACATCTCTTTTAATTATGGTTCCAATATCTATAGTTTCAGGATATATATTTCCTGCTATTCTTTCAACATATATTAGAGATGATTTTGTTAAAGAGAGTGGAATTGTTGTTTTCTTCAACTCAATTGGTATAGTACTTGGAACTATAATTTCAGGTTTTTTTATTTTACCTCTTTTAGGTGTTTATAAAAGTTTGATACTACTAATATTAACCATTGTTTTAGGATATATATACTTTGATAAAAAGATAAATAGTAGAGTTTATCCTCCTGCTATTTTTATGGTTATTTTGATTACTCCTCTATTTATTTGGGAAAAAAAGATATTACCTCCATCATTTTCTATTGTTGATAGAGAGGTTTTATACTATAGCGAAACTAAAGAGGGTACAGTTTCAATAGGTAAGGAAAAAAGTGGAAAGATTATCTCATTTATAAACAATTCTCAAGTTATGGGTATAAGTTATGATGCTGTTAAAACTGTAAAAATGTTAGGTTATTTACCCTATTTAGCCGGTTTAGACCCAAAAGATGTTCTTATTGTAGGTTTTGGTATTGGTGGTACTACATCAACAATAAATAACCTTAAAACTGTAGAAAATATAGATTGTGTTGAGTTGGTTCCTGATGTAAAGAGTAGTGCAAACTATTATATGGAGTACAATAACGGTGTAGAAAAATCTGAAAAGCTAAATATTATTGGTGGAGATGGAAGACAGTTTATGCTAAAGACTGATAAAAGGTATGATATAATATCCTCAGATCCTACCCACCCTGTTTTAGGTTCGGGACCGCTATATACAAAGGAGTATTTTTCACTCTGTAAGAGTAAATTAAAACCAAATGGATTTGTAACTCAATATTTACCACTTCATAAACTTTCTGTTAAAGATTTTAACTCTATTCTCTTAACATTTGCCAATGTTTTTCCCAATATGACACTTTGGCTTGGTCAATCGCACGCTATTTTAATGGGATCAAAATCAAAACTGGAGATAGATTATAACGATTTCTATAAAAGAGCTAAAATGATAAAAGATAGATGGTTTTACTCAGATCCTATGCATTTAGCCTCTGTTTACATATGTAATGGTGAAACTATAAAGAAAAATGGTGGGGGAGAGGTTATTTTTGATGATAAAAATATACTTAATTTCTTTAATCCCGAAGCTTTTAATTTTGATAATTGGGAAAAGAATATTACTACTATAAAAAAGCTTTATACAGATCCCGGAGAGGTTTTTAGAAACTTAAATGATAGAAATAGGGTTAGAAATTATAAAAAGAGTAGAGAGCTGCTTATAGATGCTTTTATTGAGAAGAATAGAGGTAATAGAAAAGCTTATTTACAACTTATGAAAAAGGCAGCAAATATAAATAGAGAGGATCAAGAGATACCGTTTTTAATCAGATCTGAACAGATGGTAAGGTAGATATTTAACTAAGCTTTTTGATAAAAAGCAAGTGAAAAACTAAGGAGGGAGTGGTAGTTGTAAATTTTTAATCTAGTTTGAGAAGAATCTCTTTTTTATCAACTTTTTTTATCATATAAACTCCTCCTAAAAGTATAAAAGTAAAAAACAGTGTAGTTGTAATCATTGAGTTCCAATTAACCCCTTCTTTAATGGTGTCATTAATAAACTCGACTCCTCCTGTTTTTAATTGAGTAGTGTCAAAGGAAAAGTTTACAAATCCGTGAAATATAGATGGGATTAAAATGTTTTCTGTTCTTAACATTAACCCTCCTAAAAATATACCTATTGAGATAGCAAAAACTACTTGAGATGTAACTCCTAAAAAGTTATTAGGTTCTCTAATGAGATTTAAATAGTGAGCTACCCCAAAAATTGAAGATGAAAGTACAACACTTAAAAATAAAACATTTTTTCTCATCTTAAAGTATCTTATAAAAAGAGGAAATATTATTCCTCTAAATAGAAACTCTTCAGCAAACCCAACTGAAAATACCGATAAAGTAAATAGAAAGAGTGTAGCTCTGTTAGTATCTAAATAGGTGTTCCAATTAATCATTAAACCCATTAAGATAAATAAGGAAGGGAATAGTAGTGATTGTAGATTCTTTATTTTCCTATTTTTTTCTAACCCATTATACTTTTTTAATTTAAACCTATTGATTAACCATAAAAGAGATAAAATTATAACTACTCTTGTTATAGCTTTAGATATAAACTCTACATTTAGCTCTATAATAAAATAATCTGATAAGCACACCCTTAAAAGCTTTTCGAGTAATAACAGAAGTATAAATAGTGTAAGTGAATATAGAATATTATATAGTTCTTTTCTCTTGGTTTTCATAACTATAACCCATTTTTTTTGCATAACTTATTGAGATTACATATTTCACAAGTAGGTCTCTTTTTACAAAACCTCTTTGCATGCTCAACTATTAAACCATGATAGTAATCGTAAAGCTCAATATCTCTTGGTATAGCCTTTTCAACATTGTTCCAATTGGTGTTTTGAGTTAAAATAGACCCTATCATTATCTCATACTCACTCTCCCCCGGCCACCAAGATTTTAATATTTTACTATTGTTAAACTCTCCATAAAATTTAGAGAGTTCTTTAAAAATAGTATTTATCAAATATTTATCTCTACCCATATAGATCTACCCTTGAGCATAAAATTATATCGGTTAAATATAAAATACTTTTATAAATTTTCAGCAATAAAAAAGGGGATTTACAAAATCCCCTGAGGTTTTTGAAAAAGTAAGACTTTCGATAATCCTGTCTTCCGAAATTTAACACCTATTTTAAAATCCAAATAATTTAGCAAGATATTTTTGCTCTTCTGTAAGTAATAGTATTTTTTTTATTGTTTTAT
>PDON01000017.1 GCA_002742935.1 Candidatus Cloacimonadota bacterium
AATAATAAATATTTAATCAAATAGCACCTATTTTATCGTCTTTTTTTACTATTTATACTACATCCTTTTTACTCCCTAATATTTGTGTATAGAGAGTAGTTTTCAGGGAGAAGATGCCCAAAGGGTAGATGAGGGTAGAACAAGCCATTAAGGTTAAACTGATTATAAATTTACTATAGGCTTTATGCACTTTTCTATTTTTCTTCTTTTTCAGAGTAAAAAGAGGAGCTTATCCTTTATTCATTTAGGAAATTAGCTTCTACAATTAGTGAAGAATTACCTTTTGCCCTTGCCATAATTTAGGAAATTTTGCATCTTTTAAAAGAGGACTTTATTTTAAATATTTTAAGAGATAAAAAGAAAGATTTTACAAGGTAGTTAAAATGAAATCAATAAAAAAAACATATCTAATTCTAGGAACTTTTTTAATAGTTTTGATCCTACTTCTATTTTTCTTGGGAGAGATAGTAGTTCCATTCATTTTGGCAGTTTTTCTCTCCTTTATTTTAAACCCCATTATTGAAAAAATCCAAACAAAAATAAAAAACAGATCCCTTTCCGTAATAAGTTTCCTCTTGGGAATCTTTCTCCTAATATCCACCACAACACTATTTTTGGGCAATCATATTATAGAAGATTCCCAAAGATTTGTCTCCTCTGTAGAAATTTTTATGGAAAAAAATGGAGAAAAAATAAAAAATTTTAAGAAAGAGCTACTATCAATAATAGATGACAAATCAAATGGAAATAAACTTAAAGATGAGGTTGAAAAAATAGAAAAGGATTTTAATAAACCGACAGAAAAAGAAGATTCTAAAACCGAAAAAAAGGATAGTGAGGAAACAATAGTATCTGCTTTAGAAACTA
The DNA here is from genome assembly GCA_002742935.1 of Candidatus Cloacimonadota bacterium. GTDB lineage: Bacteria > UBA4055 > UBA4055 > UBA4055 > UBA4055. Next base: position 868 of record PDON01000017.1, read on the forward strand.
TTTATAAGGCCTTTACAGGGGATGAAAGTGGAAAAGTAGAACCTAAAACAAAATCTTGGAGTTTGATATACATATTTACATACTTGATAATTTATACAGTAATCATTTTGTATACCTACGATTATTTTGAAGATATCTTTAATAAATTTCTCAAGCATAAGAAACTTCAACAAAATGGATTTTTTAAAAACTTTAAAACGCTTTTTATTGATTATTTCAGACAGAGAACAAAGGTTGTTTTTTTATCCACTCTAATATTTATTGTTGGATTCTCTATTTTAGATCTTCCGGGAGGAGTAATTATAGGAATAATTGCAGGGTTATTAACTTATGCTTCCGAATTTCACTATCTCAGTCTACCTCTAACACTGGTGGGTTGTTGGGTTTTATCGGTTGAACAAAATAGCAGTTTTCTCATCTTTTTTGCAGCTGTACTCTTCATCTATATACTAGTATCCATTCTGGAAGAGACTTTCTTTTCATCTAAAATAATGAAGAGCGTAAGAGGTATGAATCCCGCAATAACTATTTTGGCTTTTGCAATATGGACAACAATCTTTGGAGATTTTGTGGGAACCGTTATAGCTTTACCCTTAACCCAAATTATAATGATATACGGAAAAAGTATGATCATGTATTTAGAAGAGGAGAATCTGATAGAGGCTAGGAGGGAAAAAAATCAGGATTAAATTATTTAATTTGAGGAAATATAATATATGAAAAAGGATAAAATAATTGATAATAAGTTAAGAAAATTTATAAAAGACTTTCAATACTACTTACCTATATTCTATATTTTATTAGTCTTTATTGGGATGCTGTTCTCCTATAACAAATATAAAGAGTTTGGAATAAATATTTTCCAATATTCTGAAATTTCCGATTTTCTGATTACACCTTTCAGGGATTTAATAATCTTGGCAGTTACAATTTTTACAGCTTTTTTAGGTCTTGCTATATACAAATTAAATGAATATATAAAGAGATTCCCCAGATTTTATAATTCAAAACTAAATTTTGGAATGATGAAATCCAACCCTATTGTTGCAACTGTTATTTTAATAGTAATCTATCTATTGATATTTTCAAATACTTATGGAAAATACAACAAGAAACATTTTTCAGAAAATTCAAAAACAGTATTGTTGGAGCTTGTTACGAACGATATAAAAAGCGGAAAACTGATAGGTAAAAATAACGGATATATTTTTTTAATGACTGGTAACAACGTTAAAATCGTTCCAATTGGAACATCAATCAAAGAGATATCCATAAAAAAATAGTTGGATATAGGTTATAGAATGATAAAAATTTAGTAAATTTAATAAAAAACCACCCTTTAAAGATCTGAAGTCATCTCCTCTATCACTAATTTAACCTCCTCTATCTGCCACATTGGAGTGGAAGCTGAACCAGAAACCCCTACTATATCATTTGAAACGAACCAACTCTTTTCAATATCATTAACATTCTCAATTAAATAAGCTCTAGGATTAAATGACAATATTTTTTGGAATAGAACCTTAGTATTAGAACTGTTTCTACCACCAATAAAAACTATAACATTGTTCTCCTTAGCAAAGGATACAAGCTCCTCTTCCCTATTTTCTACAAAAGAACAAAGTGTATCTGCTACATGAAGATTCGGCATTTTTTTCTTTAGACTTTCAACAAGGCTAAAAAAATGTTTTTGAGCAATTGTTGTTTGAGTTAAAATTGCACTCTTTTTATTAAAATCGATCTTTGTAAAATCTTTCTCATCCATTACTATTTTAGCTTCATTGTTACAATAACCTAAAAGACCTATAACTTCAGGGTGATTTGATTTTCCCACAATAATAATTTGATACCTTTCTTTGTACAATTGGTAGGTTATATCTTGTGATCTTCTCACCTTTGGACATGTTGCATCAATGACATTATTTCCCTTAATTTTAGCATCATCTATAGAAGATTTACCTACGCCGTGAGTTCTTATAAAAAGAGTACTATTTTCAAGAGTATTAATATCATTGGAAACTTTTAAACCTTTATCAATCAACCTTTCCATTTCAAGACGATTGTGTAAAAGTTCACCATTTATATATATATCTTTACAATTTTCATCCAGCTTTTTCTCAACCATTTTTATGGCTCTATTAACACCACCACACACACCGGATCTTTTATCAATTATAACCTTTACCAAAATCTACTCCTAAAAGATTTCCTCTTAAATTAAAACTATTACTTAAATTTTTAGCTAGAGTCTACTCTTTAACTTTAATACTTCACTAACTATAAGATCTGCTTGTTCAGAAATAGAGTAGTTTGAAGTATCTATAAATATAGCATCATCAGCAGGTTTCATAGGGGAGTTTAATCTCTCTGAATCTCTTCTATCCCTCTCTATCAAATCATTTTTAACATCCTCAATAGTTAGACTCGGATTTTTCTCCTTCATCTCTTCATATCTTCTACTAGCTCTAATATCAACATCGGCAACCATCCAAAATTTAAGATCAGCATTTGGAAAAACCACAGTTCCTATATCTCTTCCGTCCAAGATAACATCACAACTATTACCCATCTCCCTTTGAAGTTTAACAAGAGCTTCCCTTACCTCAAAAATTTCACAAACACTACCCACACCTCTGGAGATTTCGGGAGTTCTTATGAAATTGGAAACATCTTCACCATCGAGAAAAGTTTTTGTTAATCCACTATCCTCATCAATAGTTTGAGATATCTTTGTAGAGGAGATAAGATCAACAATACCTTTTCTATCAGTAAAATCAACACCTGAATTTTTAACTTTTAGAGTCATAGCTCTGTACATTGCTCCGGTATCTATATATAGAAAATTAAGTTTTTCACCAACTATTTTTGCTGTAGTTGATTTACCTGATGCTGCCGGTCCGTCTATTGCAATAATCATATCTCCCCCTATTCCAAAATAGATGTAATAAATTTAGTCTAAACTATACAAAAGTTCATGATAGATCTCTTTCTTACAGACTTCCATAATTTATTAAAATTAAAAAGTTAAACAACCAAAATATTTAAATTAATAAAATCAGATGTAAATAAATATACAATATCAACTTTGTAAAAAGAAAAAAACAATAGTTTCTAACATAAAATTATTTGATTTATATAAAAAATATCATATTTTAGAGTAGGTCCGTCTGCCTGATTTTAGGGTAAATCCCAGAGGGTAGTTTTAGAAAAATGTTTGGAGAAAATATGAAAAGTTTTAAACTTTTGCTTATAACTGATGACAAAACGATGAAATCAAATTATAAAAACTCTTTAAAAGAGAGTGAAATAAAGGTGTATCAAATAGGGTCAGATGATCAGTTTGATAAGGCCATAAGAGATTTAGAACCGGAAATATTGGGTTATGATATCTCAAATTGCAGTCAAAACTTTATACAAGATCTTGAGACTATGAGAACAAACTTCCCTGATGTTGTAAGAATGATTATCTCAAACACTCCAAAAGAGAAAAAGGTTGTAAATGCTCTATTTGAAGGTTTTGCAAAAGTTGTTTTACCTATAACTCCTAATGAAAAGAGTGTATCCCTAATAAAAAATATTCTTAGAATAAGGGATGAAATAGAATCTGATGAGGTTAAGCATTTCATTATGAGTTTGGACTCTCTTCCTTCTTTACCTACGCTCTATGATGATATTATGAGTGCCATAAGAGATGATAAAGATTTAAAATATATTGCTAAAATTATAGAAAAAGAACCATCTTTGGCATCGGATGTGATAAAAACTGTTAACTCTCCTGCCTACAGTATTGAAACCTCTTCACTACAAACAGCTCTGGCATTTTTGGGAATAAACGCAATAAAAGATGTAATTGTTTCTTTCTCAGCATTTAAGGAGGATTTAGTTCCCAAAAAATCTCTTCCATACTTCAAAATTTTGCAAGATCATTCAACACTTACAAACAACTATACACATGAAATGTATCAATTTCTTTTCAATAAGAAGTTAAATAAAAACATAGCCTCATTACCTCTAATTGGAAATATAGGTTTAATACTTCTTTTAAAGAGTGATCACAACAAATTTCTTGAGTATTTAAAACGATTAAAAGATTTTGATGATTACAATTATGAAGATCTTGATGATGAGATCTTTAATATTTCCCACTCTAAACTTGGTGGATATCTATTTAATTGGTGGGGATTACCTATATTTACCGTAGATGCAACCTTAAATCATCATAAAGAGTTTATTATGAACCCTGAAACAGCTGAATTTATTGAAGCATTCAGAGTTGCCGATATTTTAGCTTGGCAGAAACTTGGTTATCTTGAAAAAGTTCAAATAGAGGAAAAATATACTGATATCTTCCTTTCTCCTGAAGAGCTTAGATCTAAGAGAGAAAAAATTGCTGAGGAGGAGAGAGCAAAAGCTAAGAAAGAGGAAGAGATTAAACCTTCCGAAAAGAAAAGAGAGATTATTGAAGAGAATCATAAAAAGAAAAAATCTCTTTTTGGTAAGTTTTTTAGTAAATAAAATGGGTCTTATAGCTAATATTAAAGAATGAAAGATATAGATACCTAAGTTGGCATAGTCAAAGGTAAATTTTATTATATACTGGTATAAGGAGGAGCTTGACAAAGAGTTTAGAATCCTTTTGCCGGAGCTTAAACTTATGAGAGCAAACTCTTGAAAATAGGTAAATATTAGGGAATAAGATCTCTAATATTTAGAGTGATTTAATAATAAAAAACTATAATAAACCCATACTAAATTTACCATCTGCCAAATTTTCTATTTTGATGGCATACCTCTTGCATAATCTACTATTGAAAAGTAGTAGGAGAGATTATGGTAAAAGGATTACTTATATCGTCCGGAGGAATGTCTCAAAGAATATATGAGCAGGATATTATTGCAAATAACCTTGCAAATGTCAATACTGCAGGTTTTAAAAAAAGCGGTGGATTCTTAAAAAATCTCATAGATTCAAAGCTTTCTCTTGAGGTTAGAAATGATAAAGGGGATTTTAGAGGAAAAAACTCCTACTCATTTGCCGACTTTAGCAATGGGGAAATTATTTCTACAGGTAACCCCTTAGATATTGCAATTTCGGGTAAAGGTTTCCTTTCCATAACTACAGAGGATGGAGAAGCTTTTACGAGAAACGGGAATCTAAAACTAAATAGCAATGGTGTTCTTGTTGATACATCCGGAAACCCCGTTAACGGACAGGGGGGAGAGATTGTAATCAATGGAGATAAGATAATAGTATCCCCTATTGGAGATATTATTGTAGATGGTGAAATAGTAGATACACTAAAAATTGTTGATTTTGAGAACCCCAATGAGCTATCCAATATAGGAGAAAACCTATATAAAAATATTAACAATCTACCACAAACCCCTCCCGAAGATTATACAATAATGCAAGGCTACCTCGAAGGATCAAATGTTAATAGCGTTAAATCTATGGTTGATATGATAGCCATTCATAGAAACTATGATACCAACTCAAGAGTCATGACTACAACAGATGAGAGTTTAAGAAAGCTGGTTAATGAGGTAGGAAAATATTAGTAGAATGAAATTATTAAAAGATCCTAACGACAGGAGAGTAGCAGCACGAGGAATCTATTTACTATATTGTTCGTTGCTTAAAAATATTAACCATTCAAGAAAGAATAGATAATCTTGCAATGTAAAGCTTAGAAAAAACCCGGATTATAAAAATTAAAACTATAGATAAGGAGTAGATATGATACGATCACTATACACGGGAGCATCGGGAATGCATGCCCAACAATTAAATATAGATACCATATCAAATAATCTTGCAAATGTTAATACCGATGGTTTTAAAAAGATGAAAATGGAGTTTCAAGATCTTATCTACCAAACTATAAGATCTGCCGGAACAAAAACAGGAGCTGAAACCTCTACCCCAACAGAGTTGCAATTGGGTGTTGGTGTAAGACCGGTATCGACAAGTAAAGATTTCTCCCAAGGTGTAATTACTCAAACAGGAAACCCCTTAGATGTAGCAATCTATGGGGATGGTTTTTTTAGAGTAACAAAAGATGATGGAACAGAATCATTTACCAGAGACGGACACTTTAAAATATCATCTGAAGGTACTCTTGTTACCAACGATGGTTTTACGGTTGAACCTCAAATAACAGTGCCACAAGATACCGAAGCTCTACTAATTGGTGATAATGGGGTTGTATCTGTTCTGATTGCAGGAGAGACAAATCCTCAAGAACTCGGTCAATTAGAGTTGGCAAAATTTATAAATCCAAACGGACTAAAAAATATAGGACAAAATTTATATGCTCCAACAGAAGCTTCCGGAGAAGCTGTTCTTGGCGTTCCTTTAGATATAGGTTTTGCTTCTCTAAAACAGGGACATATTGAAACTAGTAATGTTGATCTTGTTCAAGAGATGGTGGGTATGATTGCCGCACAAAGATCCTACGATCTCAACTCAAAATCTATAAGAACAGCAGATGAGATGCTACAAAGTGCAAACCAACTCAAGAGATAGTAATGAGAGTTAATATCCTTTTAATACTTATAATCTCCAAGATTATATTTGCAAGTCAAGAACTTGTTGTTAAGGATAGTGTTCTTATTAAAAAGAGTAAAATCTACCTTAGCAATATGGTAGAAAATTTTGATAATCTTAAAATTAAAGATATTGATCTGCTACCATCATTTCACAGATCTAAGGATAAGGTTTTAAAAAAGAGTAAGGTTAAAGCTATTTTAAAGGGATTGGAAAAAAGCTATACTTTTAAAATTCCCGATAAAGTTGTTATATACAATAGCTACTCTATAATTACCCCTAAAAGAGTAAAAGATCTTATAAAGAGAGAGTTTAAAAGAAGGTGGCAGGGTTCAAAATTTGAGATAGAGTTTAAAACTATAATAGAGCCTATTCTCTATCCCAATAGAAATAGTTTAAATATTGGTGTAAATTTTAAATCTTTTGAGAGTAAAGGTGGTCATAAAACAGCTTTCTTGATTATTAAATCTGAAAATACAACAATTAAGAGAGTTCCTATAAACATCTCTGTTTCAACTTTTGATAAGGTTTTAATCTCCAATATCAAAATAAAACGGGGGGTTGTTTTAAACAGATCTATGTTTAGAATTGAGGAGATTGAAACAACAAAGCTAAAAAACTACCTACCTATAGATAAGCAGATTGAACTGTTTAAGTCGAGATCTTTAATAAGAACCAACGATATACTTATGTATCGCAATCTAAAAAAGATACCCGATATTAAACGGGGAGATATAGTAAACTTTATACTTAAAGATAAGAATGTTGTTCTTGAACTTGAAGCAAAATGTATGAAAGATTCCTACATTGGCGAAAAAGTTAGATTTAAGATTGAAAAAACAGGTAAAATTTTGAGAGCAGAGATTATTGATAAAAAAAATGTTCTCTACAAATCAGGATAGGATTCTAAGTAACTCTTACTAAGAATAGAAACAGATGATCTACTCCTCTAAAAATTAAACGGAGATTATAAAATGAGATATATTTTAATAGTTTTAGCAATGGCAAGCTTTAGCTTCTCAAAAGATCTAAGTGGCAACTCAATATTTGCAGATCACAGAGCAAGAGCTATAGGGGATCTGATTATAGTAAATATAAATGACAACTCCAGTGCCACTAATGAAGCAAAAACTACAACATCAAATAGTGGAAGTTTATCTCTTTCGGCAAAAGGATCAGGGTTTATGGATTTTATTCCGGAGATGGGAGGAACCGCTTCAAACAGTAACTCATCATCAGGTAGTGGAAAAACCGAAAGAAAGGGAAGTGTTGTTGCAGTAGTTACGGCAAGAATAACAGATATTTTAACCAATGGAAACCTTGTTATCTCCGGCGATAAGGTTATAGAGGTAAACGGAGAGAAACAGATCACCTCTGTTTCAGGAGTTGTAAGACCAAAAGATATTAATGGAGACAATGAGATCTATTCAAATCAAATTGCAGGACTTGAAGTTTCATTTACGGGTGCCGGTGCAGTTGCTGATGCAGAAGAACCCGGAATATTTACAAGATTTTTCAACTGGTTATTTTAAATATGATGTAAATATTTAGAAACTACTGAAAAGAAGTTGAAAACAGATTGTCTAACAATCTCACATCAACTCAAAAACCTGTAAAACAGTTAGAATATTCCATACAAACAATTAAATAAAAAAAATATAAAACCTTATTAAAACTTTACTTATTGACTATCAGTTAAGATGTTTTTTTAAGATTTTGTTTAAAGATATAGTTATAATACTTAATAAATCTAGTTGAAAACTGTATCTCTCTTTCGCAGTGAGGACATACTACAACCTTTGTAGAGATCTCATCAAAACTATCTATAAAACCCTTACA
>PDON01000018.1 GCA_002742935.1 Candidatus Cloacimonadota bacterium
GACTCTATGCTATAGATAAAAAATGGTTAGCTTGGAGAAAGGAGTTTTACTCATCTTCAAAACCTGTAAGACTCCTTGGAATTGATGAAATAGCAATAACTATCCATTTGGATTGAAAAGCTTTTTCCTTTGTTGGAGCATCTATAGGTTTTCCGTATAAGCAGGTCGAAATAACTAAAATAATAGTAAAAAATATTTTTTTTATAACAATAGTTTTCATCTCATTCTCCTATAATGTTATAAGTTAAACTGATTTCGACATAAAACCAACACTCTATCTTATATTCTGTAAGTTTAATTACAACATTACGTATAGTAGCTATATTCTGTCATAATAGCTACAGTATCTATCTTCCCAACAAAGAAGGATTAGGTAAATAGAAGAAACCAATGTAGCCTTTATAGAGGCTTGTATCTTTATTTCCTATTCAAAAAAATATAAGAGGGCTTACCAACTTAAGATTAGAAAGCCCTCTTAATATACTTTACAACACTATAGATCTATATAATATTGAACCCTTAATCTGTAATAAATACTACCTCTACCTAGAATATGAACGAACAACACGGAAGCCTAGAAACTCCAATTACCACCACGAATTATACGATAAACTCCGGATTCAGGACCATGAGGATTCTCTAAAGGTGTGTTTGAATAGTAATCACTATCATACCAATCCCAACACCACTCAAACACATTACCACTCATATCGTAGATTCCCAATTGATTTGGAAGCTTACCGCCTACTTCGTGAGTCTCATTTTCTGAGTTAGTAATATACCATGCGTAATCGACAAGTTCACTCTCTTCATCGCAACCTGCATATCTAAAATTATCCGTATGATAAATACCACCTCTTGCTGCATACTCCCACTCTGCTTCTGTTGGTAAACGGTAACCATTTTTACTGAAATCACAAACTATATCTGTTCCACTGCCACTGTAGCATCTTTCCAATCCATAAAGATCACTAAGCTTATTACAATATTCAACAACAGCATATAAAGTTACCATCTCAACAGGTCTGTTTTCTCCAATGAAATTTGAAGGATTACTACCCATTAAATCTTCATACTCGCTTTGAGTTACCTCATATTTACCAATGTAGAAAGAGTTTAAACTCACACTATGTAAAGGTAGTTCATCATCATATCCCTCATTGAGACGATCACCCATTTGGAAACTACCACCTTCTACAAAGATAAGATTATTATCAATAAGCTCTTCTTTAAGAGTAATGATTGTTATAGGACTCTCACCTATTGAACCATTATTATCGGTAGCAACAGCTTTTAAGCTATAATCTCCGGCTTCAAAATTAGCAGTATCCCATTCGTAGATATAAGGAGAAGAGGTTAAGCTAATCATCAGATCATTATTTAGATAAAGATCAACTTTCTCAACTGCACCATCGTTATCAATAGCATTCATCTCAATTGATACTAGATCTCCAATGGTAAAAGAGCTTCCATTTGAAGGGGAGTTAATAGTAACCATTGGTGGAAGATTTCCGTTTTCCTCTATTTTAATACCTATTGAAGCTGTATCAGAGTAGCCATCACTATCTGTTACAGTCATACTAATATTATGATCACCTATAGAAAGAGTGTTTATATTTAACGGGGTTCCACTTCCAAGATAACCATCAATATTTGATTCCCACGCTATATTTTCTGTAATTATTCCATCTTGGGCATCCTCTCCATAACCTGAAAAACTTATCTCTTCTCCATAACTAAAGCTTGAATTGTCCAAAGGAGTTGAAATAATAGCCTCAGGTATGTAGTCTAAAATAAGAACTCCCTCTTTCAAACTATTCTCAAACAAGTTCCAATCTAAAGCATACTCTAAAAGATTATTTGAAAAAATATCCAATAAGCTCTCTAAAAGTAGATCTTTACCAACTTTCAACTGATATTCAAGGTTCATTGATGTTGAATTGATGATAGTTTCACCTTTAACTTTACCATAAGAGTTTTCTGCTATAGTAACAGCTTCAACTCCATAAATTTTTGTCTTTAATTGAAGAGAAACACCCGCCTTAAACTGAAGATCTCCGTTTATCTCAAAGTTACTATAGTTTAAATTTTCTGTATGTGATGAAACTTTATTCCAACTACCATTTTCGTATAAACCTCCGACTATATTTTCCTCTGTACCGGAAATACTATATGAAGCTTTTGCCATAATTGTACCGTCAGATTTTGCTGTTAAGGTAATAGTTGGAGTAATAATTACAGGTATTACAGTAGATAGAGTAATAGATGGATAACTGTATATTGCTATGTTTTTATCTACTGAAGAAAACCCTTCTACCTCTCCTATTCTGGTTAAGAGATCTGTTTCCCTTTCTAAAAAGGCAACAATCTCAAACTTTTTAAGAGTATTAAGAGCTATATTAAAATCAAGCTTTAAACCTACTTTCGATTTAAAACTACCCTCAAGCTTTACCTGATCGTTGGTTGTTGAGGAATCTCCATCTTGATCATAGAATAGAACCCCCAAATTAAGATCTATTCCAAATTTTGATTTCTCATCACCTTTTCTAACACCTTTAGCATACCATATAGATTTTGGCTCTAATGAATCTAAAGAGATAGTATCTGAATATGAACAATTTTTTATGGCTTCTGTTATAGTAGCCTGCTCTGTTTCAAAAATGGTCTTACCATTCTCCTCTCTTTTGCTAACAACCTTTCTTAAAAAACCTTCAGGCACTACATCTGAAATACCACCTACAACAATATCTCCAACCTCAATATGATCAAGATTAAGATCTTCTTTGAAAATCAGCATTCCTGTTTCATGAGAGAAAAAGTCAACTTTTGAGTTCTCGTTAGGTGTCAAGACTTCAGTAGTTTGAGTAGTATTGCTACTATCTGTAGGGCTACTATCATCAGAACAACTAATGAATAACATTAGAGAAATAATTACCAAAAAGAAAATTTTATCTCTTCTCATTTTACCCACTCCTTAATTAAGATTTAGACTAAATATCAATAAGATGACAAAAACAATCAATAATATGTATACCAACTAATATTGTCAAGTGTTTTTTTATGGTATTTTTCTATCTACATAAAGTTCAATTTCTCTTGGACTTTTTCAGTAGATCCTAAATAAATCACAAATAAATTTAAGATAAACGAAACTTTATATTGATTAAATCTATATTTTGAAATAGCTTCAAAAAAAAAATGTGGAAAACCTAATGTTTGTAGATTTTGTTAGAATAGAGATAAGATCCGGTAACGGAGGAAAAGGTTGTACCTCTTTTCATAGAGAAAAGTTTGTAAATCAAGGCCACGAAGCTGAAAATGGTAAAAATGGCGGAACAAACAGAATGACCGGAAGATCGGGAAAACCGCTTTTTATAGAAGTACCACTGGGAACTATAGTTAAAGATAGTAAAACCGATGAAACCCTTTTAGAGATACTTGAAGATGGTGAGAAACATACACTTTTAAAAGGTGGACTTGGAGGAAAGGGAAACTTTCACTTTAAAACATCAACAAAGCAAGCTCCAACCTATTCTCAACCGGGAATTTCCGGAAAAAAGATGAAGATTGTTTTAGAGCTTAAAGTCTTGGCTGATGTAGGATTAGTAGGGTTCCCCAACGCAGGTAAATCAACACTTCTTTCAGTTGTATCAAATGCAAGACCAAAGATTGCCAACTATCCATTTACAACATTAGTACCAAATCTTGGTATTGTTAAGTACGGGAACTTTAAAAGTTTTGTTATGGCAGATATTCCGGGACTTATTGAGGGAGCTAAACTTGGCAAGGGTTTAGGAATCCAATTTTTAAGGCATATTGAGAGAACTAAGGTTTTAATCTATATGTTAAATGCAGATTCTGAAGATATAAAAAAAAATTTTGAGATTCTAAAGAATGAAGTAGAGGGATTTTCCGATACTATGAAAGAAAAGCCCATAATAAAGGTACTAACCAAAGCGGATATGATTACAGATGATATGGAGATAGATAGATCATTCTTTGACTGTGAGATTTCATCTGTTGCAAATATGGGTTTAGAGAATTTAAAGAATAAAATTGCCGATACTTTAAGAAAACAACTGTAAAATTACTATACTAATTGAGAGAAAGTTTTGTATAGAGTAATTGATGATGACTATAAACTAATGGATCTTATATCTTACCTAAAAAAGGAGAAGATAAGTAAGCTTTATATTGATATTGAAGCTGAGAATAATTTTCACGCATATGGAATTTCACTTTCACTTTTGCAGATCTCTGACGGGAGATCTATTTGGGTGATAGATTGTATGAAAATTAGTGAACCTTCCCTCTTAATTAGGATTCTTGAAGGAGAAGATTTTATAAAAATAATGTTTGATTCCTCCGGTGATCAGATTGTATTTGACACTAGTTTAGGAATAAAAGCAAAACCTATTATTGATCTTAAACTGGGATTTGATATTTTAGGGGTTAGAGAATCATTATCAAAACTTATAAAAAAATATGATGATACTCCCATTAAAAGTTGTCAAAAATCCAATTGGAGTAGAAGACCACTTTCAGACAAACAGATAAAATATGCTGCTTTTGATGTAAAATATTTAAAAGATCTTGCTAACGATATGTACAGAAAACTCTATGAAGCAGGAAAAATTGAGGAGTTTATCCACAGGAATCATGTTATAACCAATAAGATTAGAAAAGTAAACCCATATTTAGGGTATAAGAAACTTCTACAATCAAATAGGGTAAGTAGAAAAAAAGAGTGTTTTTTAAGATCTATTTGGATAGCAAGAGAGAAGCTTGCCAAAGAAACAAACATAGTACCCAACAATATACTATCAAAATATCAGATAGAATATATAACTAGAAACTATATTGATCTTGATCTTGAGACAATAGATATGCTCTTCAAAAAGTGGAAGAAAAAATATGATAGCAAAAGATTCCTTTTAATCTATGAAGCTATAAAAGATCTAGATTGGGAAGCTGAAAATATCTTTTAGAGAAAATTACTATCAAGCTCTATCTTCAAACTGGCAGCCAACTCAAACTCCTCATTCTCAATGGCCTTTTTCAAACGATCTTCAAGAATAGTTTTCATCTCTTGATCATGATCTTTTATATCATCATTTAAACAATGGGTTTTAGTCATCTTAAAAATATCCTCTCTTATATAATCCCTATAAGTATTATAACACTCAGGACAGCCAACAGATTTAAACTTTTTATATTCGTTTAATGTTAAACCACATCTCCTACACTTTTCTTGAACAGATCCTATTTTATCAAGAGCTGAAGACATAATCTCATTAATTTTCTCAAAATTAAGCTTACTAAGATCAAACTTATTATCCGATAACTCTTGAAAACAGTTTGAACATAGATTTACATTCTTAACATTCCCTGATTGATCTTGAATAACCGCCTTTACAGCTACCTCAGGGGCTCCACATTTTTCACACTTCATGATACTACCCCATCTACTATACTTAAACTTCTGTCTGCTTTTTCTGCAAGATTAAGATCATGTGTTACCAATATCAAACCGGAATTCTCCTCTCTGGCAAGATTCCAAAGTATATTTCTAATTACTTCAGAGTTCTCACTATCAAGATTACCCGTAGGTTCATCTGCCAAGATTAAACCAGGGCTATTAATAACACCTCTTGCAATTGCAACCCTCTGTTGCTCACCACCTGAAAGATCTTTTGATCTAAATTCAACTCTATCTTTGAGACCTACCATCTCAAGTAACTTTTCTGCCCTCTTTCTAACATGACTCTCTTTTTCGCCCGAAATCAAACCCGGTATCATAACATTTTCAATGGAAGAAAACTCCGGAAGAAGATAGTGAGCTTGAAAAATAAAACCAATGTTTCTATTTCTAAACCTTGCCTTTTTCTTATCATCTAATCCTAAAATTGAGACTCCGTCATACAGAATTTCTCCACTATCGGGAGTATCTAAAGTACCTATCAAGTTTAATAATGTGGATTTACCGCTACCTGATTTCCCAATCAAACTAACAATAGATCCTCTGTCAACCTCTAAGCTTAAACCCTTTAGAACTTCAATCTTTGAGCTTCCACTCCCATAATATTTTTTCAGATTCTCAACTCTTAGTAACATCTAATATTTTTCCTTTATTCACTCATCCAAAAGGAGGAGTAAGGTTTTAATCAACTCTACTCACCCAATGTTTAAAGATATAGTAATTACCACTCTTTGTAAATAGAATCTATTGAAAAAGATTAAATAGAATTCTCCCAGAACACCTATATACTTCTTATTTAATTATTTATAAAAAACGCCTTAAAGAGATAAAGGAGAGTGTTTTATTAAAAGAAATCTGAGTTAGATATAAGTATTTAACCTATATTTAGCATAATAAGTAAAATATTATATAGACTTTCTACTTTAAAATTCTTGAAAAGGTACAATTTTTCATGTTCAAATAACCTACTACTTCCAGGCTCAAAGATCATAAAAGGAACGGAAGACCGAAGGTAGAAGAGAGTTTACCATTATACATATATGTTATAATTTAATTTACAGGTCTAATTATTACATAAGATAGCCTGTTTTTTTTATCAAACTAAAGCATTAAAATTTCATACACAAATTTAGAAATACTTGTAATAGGAAAGCAAAAAATAGTAAAGCAACTTCCATTTGTATGCTTATTTTAAAGATATATAAACTTATTTTCCCGCATATTTAGGAAAAGAATTTATAATACTTGCCTTAAAGAAAAGAGTATACGATATTTAATAGGGGGTATTCCTGATAAATTCTAATAACACTTAGAGATTGAATGCCTGTTGGTAACATCTCTAATATTTAATTAAGAAGGGTATTCTATTTATAAAATCAAACCTTTTTTGCTGATAAAGCTCTATAAGGTTAATTTTTGTTTATCGTGTAATCCATGTTATTATGTATGAGGTCTTTTTATGAATAATCAATTTGAATCTTTAGTCGGACTACTTAAAGAGTATTCAAAAAAAAACAATATGAGACACTCCAAAGAGAGAGAAAAGATACTTTTTGAACTTTGTGATTCGGAAAATTTGAGTAGCCATTTTGATGCTGACGAACTATTTGCTCAAATAAAGGTAAAAAAGATTGATGTTTCAAGAGCTACAATATTTAGAAATTTAAACCTATTTGTTGAAGCAGGAATATTGAGAAGAACAAAACTTGGAGAATCCCACTTTCATTACGAAATTTGTGGAGATGAAAAAGATAGACATGAACATCTCGTATGTACGAAATGTGGAAAACTTATTGAATTTGTTAATCCTGTTATACTTGAAGAGCAGAGAAAAATTGCAGAAAAAAATGGATTTAAAATTTTAGATTATAAACATGAGATATATGGTTTGTGTAAAGATTGTGTTGAGTAATAAAAGATCTCAAAAATATTGATTTTTTTATATTTTTACTTGACATATTGAAAGATTCTTATTAAATTTAACGCCGTTGAAATTGGGGATATAGCTCAGTCGGTTAGAGCAGTAGACTCATAATCTATTGGTCCGGGGTTCAAGTCCCTGTATCCCCACTTAAAGGTCTCGATTTTCGAGACCTTTTTCATTTGAGAGTAAATAAAAATCTTCCCTGTCCGGCCTAAATTAAATAATTTGCTTAGCGTATTATATCTTTTACTTTTATATTACCTTTCGCAATAGTTGAAATCAAACAAAAAGGTTATAAATATGAAAAAAATAATGTTTCTTCTCTGCTTTTTGGCATCAATAAATGGTGAAGATTTAGGATCAATCCTTCTTAAACATAAAAACTATGTTCTGAAAGGGGATATACCAAAATCTGTATATATAGAAAGTGAAATTTCCGCCTATGGTCTAAAAGGGAAAAGTAAATCGTGGTATATATACCCCGATAAATACTATATAGAGATGGATCTTGGGATTATGTCTCAAACAGAAATTTTTGATGGAGAAAGAGCTTTCTCAATAGATAGAAACAATAAACTTGAGGAAAAGAGAGGAAAAAAGGATATTAACAAATCATATCTTTCTGCAATTATGAGTAGTTTTGCATATCTTGATTATAAAAAGTATGATCTCAAACTCAAAGATTATGGTAAAACTACTATTGAAAATATTGAGTGTTACAAGGTTGGCTACAGATATAAAAACTCAAAAGAGATAAAACATTGCTATAATATAGAAACAGGTAAATTAGAGTTTGTTCTTTCAAGAGAGATGGGTATAAATGTATCTGAAAAGAGAGAAGATTATACAAGGTACTCCTCTGTTATGATACCTAAGATTAGCAATGTTACCTTAGCTCTTGGAATGGGAACAATGAAAACGGTAAACAGTGAAGTTGAGATCAACAAAACTATACCCAAAGATCTCTTCTCTATTGGAAAGAGCAGTAAAGATTTCTACTTTTTGGGAAATAAAAACTCTTCAAAATCTAAGATAAAGATTGAGAATGGGCATATATTTTTAAAAGCTAAAATTAACAATAGCGGATACAGATATTTTATATATGATACCGGAGCAATGACTACCGTTTTAAGTAAAGATCTTGCAGAAAAACTAAAATTAAAAATTGATGGTAAATTACCTAGTTTGGGAGCCGGAGGTCAATCTACAACATCTTTAACAAAGATTGATTCTCTAAGAATAGGATCTCTAAAATTTAATTCCCAAAGTTTAGCTGTAATGGATTTTTCCTCTCTTCAGCCATATCTACCTATGAAAATAAATGGACTAATTGGTTATGATGTTGCTTCAAGAATAGTATCTGAAATTGATTACTCCAATAGTGAAATAATATTTCATGATCCTGAAAAATTCCAAAAACCTGAAGGTTTTAGAGAGATCAAATTAGAGCTCTACAATAAACTTATACTGGTTCCCGCTATTGTAAATGGCGTTGAAGGTAAATTTTATCTTGATACAGGATCAAATTCAGGTGTAGATATATCTTCATCATTTGCAAAGAGGGCTAAAATAGACCTTTCAAACAGTAAAAGTTCATCTATTATGGGTGTTGGTGGTGCTAAAACCATGAAAATAAAAGAGGGTGTTGAACTACTTTTTGGCGATAAAAAATGTATCACCAATGTAGGAGTCCACAGCGAAAAGGATGGTGTTTTTGCTATGGAAGAGGTTGACGGAATCATAGGTTCTAAACTGTTTGGCTCAGAAAAAATTATAACGGATTATATGAATAGAGTTATTTATTTAAAGTAGTAAAAAAGGTTATGATAAATAGCTATAAAAACAAAGGTGAAAAACTAAAAAAGCTCCTAATTTAGGAGCTTTTTATATATACCCAGAGGGAGTCGAACCCCCAACCGCTTGGTTCGTAGCCAAGTACTCTATCCAATTGAGCTATGGGTACACAAAACTATCTTTCAAAACCATACGGAGGAGGTGGGATTCGAACCCACGTTTCCGTTAAGAAACACGCTTTCCAGGCGTGCGCCATAAACCGCTCGGCCACTCCCCCAATAAGACAAAGCACAAAAGCAAAATATAGTAACTAATACAATCATTGTCAACAAGATTGATATAATTATATCGATCATTACCTAAATTTTATTAAAATTTATATAACAATAATTTTGTTTTTAGTAATTCTAAAGCTATTTTATATTTATAAAATAAATAAAAAAAACTCTAGAAATATTGCGGGGTAATTCTAGAGTTTTTCTGTTTGGTTTAAGCAGTAGCATGCTACTGCTTAAACCTTATTTAATCTCATCATTTTTAGTTAAGGATTTAATGAGATTACTTTATAAGCAACATTCTTGAAGAAAGAACTTTTCCATCTATAGAAAGAGAGTAGAAGTAAACACCACTATTAAAGTTTCTCATATCTAAAGAGTAGCTGTTTAAACCTTTAGAAAGGTTTGATAAACCTTTTTCCATTACTAACTTACCATTAGAATTAAATATTGAAAGTTTTCCCTTATTGTTACTCTTTAGAGAGTTAAAATTAATGGTTGTAGTAGGATTGAAAGGGTTAGGGTAGTTTGAAATTAAACTATTATCATCAATAATATTCTCATCAATACTTGTAGGATTGTTATTGTTCATTACCCCTACAGCATCTAAATCAAAACCTGCAGCTCCACTTGTTGGATAAGGATCTATAATAGGATTACCAAAACTATCTAAGTCAGAACCATCTCCAACAACATCAATAATTTTAACATATTTTATATCCTGCAAGTTAACTAATCCACCAATAACAGCTTGTTTATTTTTTAGAACACTTAAATCAAAAGGGTTACCGTAACCTTGCTCATACTTTCCTGCAAGTTGACCAACTAACTTAGTATTAGCCTTTGATTCTCCATTGTACGCACAATCAAATTCAACAAAATCTACACCGTTACTACTAACAGCTACCTTTGCGAACTCTAAAAATGTTGCATCAAATCCATTTTCAAAAACACAGAAATCATAGGAAACACCATCTGTTATTCCGGTATCAAATTTTAAAACAATCTCTCCGCCTCTACCAATACAAACAATATCAAAACTTGTTCCTTCTGCTTGACCTAGAGCATTTTCAGGTACTTGCCACTGAGGATCAACATCCTCTCCGTATGTTACAGATTCTACAGAAGTAGCCCAAGATTTTATAATCTCATCATCTTTGCTTATAGCTGTTGTAGTAGGATCTCCAACAGGTCCGGGATAGCTCTCTTCAACAGAGTATATATTTGTAAAGTATGAATATGAATTTTCATACTTAGCAAAAACTTTTATCTCACCAAGTTGATCAAGAACAACAGTTGATCCCTCTATCCATTCAGTAGGTTCTGAACTTTCAAGATCTGTATTTGTTCCTACAAAGATAGTTTCCTTTTCTCTGTTACTACTAAAGTTTAGCTCTGCATTTTGGTGGATTACTTTTAATGTAGGTGCTTGAGGTAGTGTTGCAGGTTGTTCAGGTAAATACACAGCTCCCAAACCAAAGTTATAAGCATCACTCTGAAAAACTTTTCCTCCATTTTGAAGATCACCGTAGCTACTGATTGCTCCAAACCAGTTTCCACCCATAGAACCTCCACCTGTAGCAAGAATATCATAGTTAATATCATCACTTACAGTTCCATTCCATTTAGCAAGGTAGGATGATGAAGGAGTGAATACATTACCATTTATGAATAGATTTCCGGCATCATCTATATCGGTATCATAAGCTCCACCCTCTAAACTTGAAAGAACTACTCCATCTTCAGAACTTAGATTAGTTTCACCAATGGCAGTTAAAATATCCTCTCTATCAAACTTCAATAGTGTTGATTCTCCGGCGTTATAGATATTACCCTCACTGTCTATAGCTATACCTGTAGAGAAACCTTCAAGTTGAACTATAAGATCGTGAGATCCTTCACTATCCATAAGCCAAATTCCATTTTGAGATCCATTGTTAAGACCTGAAACATATACTTCTCCATTAAACACTTCACAGTCAAAGTTACCCATAAAAATTGTAACCTCTTCCCAAGTAGATGTAGAGATAGTATATTTATAGATCCTATCATCAGTATTACCTGTTTTGGTAAAACCAACTAAAATATTGTCTCCATCAATATTTTTTACAAAACTATTAAAAATTCCTGATCCATAGTATCCCTCAGGAGAACCAAAATTTTCTACATCTTCAGTTGATTGATTAACTCTTAATAGGTTGTTGCTTGCAAAAGCATAGATATAGTTTGAATCAACATCATGCCCACTTACAAATTTATCTGTTAAAAAGTCCATTGACTCATAGCCTGTTTCCGAAGTGTTTAAAAATTCGGATGCAGAGAAGCATAAAGACACAATGGTAATAACAGAGAGAATTAACTTTTTCATTAAAAACCTCCAAAATTATTGTATGCAAAAACGCGATTAATAAAGGGAACTTATTAATTACCAAAAAATAAGTATAAAACCGTACATTCATCAAATCGCGAAGATGCAAACTTTCGTTTGTTAAATGACTTCTAAAGACCCGGCTTAAGCATAAGCTATCACGGTTGCGCGTCAGCTCTAGATTCTAACTAGATTCCATAAAAGTCACATCGTACAAAGGAAAGCTATATTAAAAGTTGTAATACTGCAAGAAAAAAGTAAATTGATTAAGGATTGATCTCTCTTTTAATAAAAAAACGCAAGAACCTCATATTTGAAATTCTTGCGTTAACCTTGTTTTTAGTAGATTCTGTTTAAGAGCTACTTAATATAGTGAAGCTTCTTTATTGCTACCGCATCTTTAGATTTTATGGAAAGATAGTATATTCCCGTAGAAAGTCCGTTAAAATCTAAAGTAAAACTATTTTCTCCTTTATCAAACCTTTTATTGAACTGTTTAATAACCTTTCCACTATTGTTGTATATCTCCACATTAGCCGTTTTAGAATCCTCTAAAATGAAATTTATTGTAGTAAAACCATTAAAAGGATTGGGATAGTTCCTTATTAAAGATGAACTCATCTCATCTCTCTCATTAATACCGGTAGTATTAGAGTAATACTCAACAGATCCTATATCAACAATCTGATTTACTCTACGATTCCCAACAATATCATACACAGGAAAGCTATAATGTCCGTAATTCTTTATTCCACTGTTTATACAAGGGGAGTTCTCAAGTAAAGAATAGTAGATCCCCTCTTCAGATTCATTAATCAATGGATCTTTATCTATACAATCCAAATATTTACCTTCAAAATTTACTCCTGCTCCCGGACCTTTAAAATCTTTCTTTCCCCCCTCAATATCACAATTATAAAAATCAGGATTGGAGTGTGCATCTGAAAGGTAGAGTTGTTTTCCTCTCTCTGCACTATTTCCCCAAAAAATAGTATTTACAAAAGATCCATAGCTATCCTTAGTATATATAGCACCACCATCTTTTCTTGCAAGATTGTTAATAATAGTATTGTTTATCAATATTGGATTAGAGTTTCTTGAGTAAATTGCACCACCATTATCTGCTTTATTATTCCTTATAATACAATTTCTAACCTCTAATGATCCATCAAATACATATATGGCACCACCACTATTTTCTGCATCATTATCCTCTATTGTACAATCTGATATTAAAACCTTATTTCCCTTACTTATATGAACAGCACCACCATTTCCGTTTCTTTCTCCAATTTGAGTGTCCGGAGCATAGCTGTTCAATATATGACAATTGTTTAGTATGGAAACTATTGTATCTTCTTGTGATCTTTGAAAGTTAAACCTTATACCCTTCCATTTTTGATTATTAAGACCTCTAAATACAATCTTTTTATCATACTCTCCTCTGGCTTTTATGTATCCATCAACTTTAAACTCATAATCACCCGAAAAAACTATCTCAACACCAGATTCTATCACAAGAACAGTATTGCTTGGGATTTCAATATCTTTGTTTATTATGTAAGGAGAGTTTTTTGTTTCCCAACTTTCTTGAACAATCTCCCTGGAAGCAAGTAGAATCATGGGTAGTAGGAGTATTAAATTAATTATGTACCTCATATAGCTCCTCCAATAATGCTTGTTTTATTAGCTGTAACTCAAGCATTTTTACAATTTCCATTATAAAAATATTCCTTACTATACACATAATCAAGTTAAATAAACTTTTTTTTTAGCTCTTATTAGTTTCTACTTTTACCCTTTTTATCTACAGCATCTTACAACATAAACTGGGGTAAATATTGAAAAGAGACCCTTTAAAAAGAGTTCCCCCTTATGAGTAAACTTAACAATAACAGCTATTTAAATAAATATAGCCTTATAGTGAAAAGAGTATTTCAGCAGAGAATTGAATTTCAATATAAAAATAATAGAGGCTCTTTCTGTAATATTATGGTTGCATTTTTATTTTTCTAATATGTGGTAAAAATCCAGTTGCCATCAATATTTTTAAAAAGAAATAATTCATATCA
>PDON01000019.1 GCA_002742935.1 Candidatus Cloacimonadota bacterium
TGATATGAATTATTTCTTTTTAAAAATATTAATGGCAACTGGATTTTTACCACATATTAGAAAAATAAAAATGCAACCATAATATTACAGAAAGAGCCAAAATATTTATCTCTTTTTCTATTCTGCTTGTTAGATAGCTTGCTCCACTTTGAGGAGAGATAGAGTATTTACTGTTCAAAATTCTCTTTAAAGTTACTATTTTGATATAATTCAAGAATCCATACTTTAATTTGTTCGCAAGAAAAGTATTAAAAATTCCAATACCAATTTGACCAAAAGAGACAATCCCAATTAAAGTAACCCAAAGAAATAGAGAACTATAATCCTTACTGATAAGAACAATATCTATAAAATACTTAGTCAACAGTGGGAATCCTATAACTAGAAGAATCTTGATAAAATAACCAATAAATATTCCAATTGTACTAAAGATTGATATTTTGAAAAAATACTCTTTAATATACTTTTTTATTAACAAGTAGATACCTCAATGTTACCTTATAATAAACTTCCTTAAAATTGGGATTAACAATTTAGTCCTTACTATATATAAGTATCCTTTTTTCGATTAAATCTTCTACTCAAACACCTCCATCCTACTAACTACACTATTTCTTCCATTAAACATATTTAGCAGATCATTTCTAACTACACCTAATAGATTCTCATTCAAAGATTTTATATAGTTCCCCTTAATTGTACACTGCTTAGTTTTACCGATAATTTTACCATTCTTCATCAAAAAACCAACCTGTACAGGTGATGAGTAATCTCCGTTAGGCAAGAAATCTCCTCCTCCTGAGATAAAAGGTATTAAGATAGGTTGATCTGAAGAAAGCTCTTTCAAACTTCTGTTTGTTGTAGATTCAAAAATGGGAGATAGAGAGTTGATAACGGGGTTAGAATCGAAGCTTCTAAAACCATTGCCGGTGGTTTTCTCATTGTATTTAGCTGCTGTTTCTTTATCGTAAAAAATTGTTTCTAAAATACCATTTCGAACCAAATATCTATCCTGGTTATGAATATACCCCTCGTGATCAAAAGGGTTAAAGATAAAATGTTTATCCAAGATACCTGTTTGAATTAGGTTGATCTTATCTGAAAATATCTGCTTTCCTTTTTTCCCCGCTAAAAGGGATATCCCATTTTGATAAAGCTTTCCACTAATATCTTCATAAAACTTTTGTAGTATCTCTCCATACATAAAAACGACAGGAATCTCTTTCTGATCTATAGAGATCTCATCCAAGGTGGATATTTTAAAAATATTTTCTGCATCCTCTACAATTTTATCAAGATTTGGCTTTGTATAAGATTCAAAACTTAGAAAAGCATCAATTATATCTCTAGATCCTTTCCTTTTAATCAACAGCCAACTTTCTAAATTTATCTTTTTTTGATTAAGATCAAGACCAAGAGTATTATTTAAACCTATTTCTGATAGTGAAGCAGTAACTTTTTCAGAGACTATAA
The DNA here is from genome assembly GCA_002742935.1 of Candidatus Cloacimonadota bacterium. Classification (GTDB taxonomy): domain Bacteria; phylum UBA4055; class UBA4055; order UBA4055; family UBA4055. The sequence continues at coordinate 1,474 of PDON01000019.1, forward strand.
ACTGATTGGAAAGTTTTTCTAACTCCCTTAAAAGATTTTCAGTAAATCCTCTAAGATAATCCAGATTAAGGAGATCTGTATCCCCCCTTCTTTCACTGAGCTTTTTATCCCTTTCCAGATCGTAGTTGTAGGTAAGACCCAGATCTATACTATCTTCTGCTTTTTGCCATAAATCTTTATCATTGTATTCCCCCTCGGCAGCACTCATCCCCATTCTTCCATCAGAAGTAAAAACTCTAAATCCGGTTTGGGAGATATCTCTTGATCTCATACCATCAATTTTGGAGTTTACAATATTAATAGTAGAATCCGTTTTATTATTATAAAAAAGCTCTTTTACCATTTTTCCCCCTTATGAAACCATCATTTCGTCAACTTTTACCTTAGGACCACCCATACCAACAGGAAGAGTGAATATACTTTGCTCCATTTTACCACAACCACCAAAGACATTGCTGATTATCTTTATCTCGTTAGAAAGTCCGGATATCTTTTCCAAAGTCTCAAATACTGTTCCCGAAATTACATTTATTTTAACGGGCTCTCCAAGTTTTCCCTTTTTAATTCTATATGCTCTATTTACGGCAATTGTAAAGGTTGACATACCCATTCCATGAGATGGCTCTTTAATATAAAAACCATCATCTATGGTAGAAAGAAGCTCCTCAAATGTTTGATCTCCCGCTTCAATATAAGTATTAGTCATTCTGACTATCGGTTCAAAATAGAAATTGACGGCTCGAGCATTACCGGTATTTTCTTCTCCTATAATTTCAGCTGTTTCCTCGGAATGCAATCTTCCTGTGAGAGTACCATTTTTGATTAAATAGACCTTTTTCTTAACATTTCCCTCATCATCAAAAGGAACAAAACCGCTAGTTCCTTCAATATCCCCTTCATCTACAATTGAAAGGATAGAGCTTCCAACTTTTTTGCCAATTTCCCACTCTTTTTTCATATTTTCATCACCAATCATAAAGTCAGCTTCCGATTTATGACCAAAAGATTCATGAGCAAAAACACCTGCTGTTTTCTCTGAAAGTATAACGGGGTATTTTCCTGCTTCTACGGTAGGAGCATAAAGAAACTTTTTAGCCTCCTCTAAATCACTCTTTACTTTTTGATCAAAATCTTTAAACTCATCATATTTTAAACCAAATTGTTCAAAACTCGTTGCAAAAGAATCATCTCCATCTTTCAAGATATAAAAAGCGACAATTCCGGATCTTGCAACGGTAAATTTATGAGCCTTTCCTTTAGAGCTGATGTAGTATTTAGTATCATATTCCTCTCGGTATGCTAGATTGTAAAAGCTTACTTTCTCTTCACTCTCCAAAACACCCTTACTTTTTTCCAATAGATCTTTTTTTCTCTCTACACTCTCAAAAACAATGGAATCCTCTGAAACAGTAGATCTTTCCTTAAAATTGATATTAGCCGGAGGGGTATCTTTAAATAGAGTTTCTGCTCCACTTGATTTTACAAGATCCTTAATAGTTGTTTCCAAATCATCTAGCTTAGTAGTAGAGGAGTAGTACCATTTACCTCTATTCCTAACCCTTATAAAACCACCTTTTTTAGGTGTTGTAATTCCTTCTCCTAATTCACCATTAGTGATTCTAATCTTGGTTAAAATAGTATTTTCAATCCTAAGATCAATAAAATCACAATTATATTTCTCTAGGTGTAAATCAATGAGTAAATCTTTCATAATAGATCCTTTGGTGAGATAATTTTAAGTCTATAGATCTACCAATATAGAAAACTTTTATTTATAATGCAAAAAGGAGTTTTACTATGGTAACCTTAGTTCGATATAATCATTTAACCAACACTTAATGAAATGAGTATAAATATTTATGGAAAAGATTGCAACCTGAGGTTATAGTATATAACTAGGATCTACAGAATTTAAAATAGATTCTAAAATCTTTCTATTTAGTACACTTAATAAAAATTCTAGCCTTAAAATATTTGCCGATGAGTGGTACTTTAGAAAGAAAGCTTAACTTTTTTAGGATAGGAACATAGTGTGGAAGAGTTTTATGCTCAATCTTACTAAAACCAACCTCTTGAAGCAATCTTTTATATTCCATAAAGTTTCTTACAGCAATATGTCCTGTAACCTGCTTTAAGATACCTCTTGCTTTTAAAATCTCTAAGAAGTAGTTACCGTCTGGAGTGTGAATAAAAAGCTCCCCCCCATTTTTTAATGAGTCGTATATACTCCTATAGATAGTAATAAATTGCTCATCGTAAATATGCTCAGAAAAATCCATAGTAAATGCTTTACTAAAGGTATTTTGGTGATTTTTATTAAACTGAACGATATCCGATTCAATAAAATCAACATTTTTTAAAGAGTTATTTCTTTTCCTAGCATCCTCTATAAATGGTTTTGAAAAATCTATACCAGTATAGTGGTTAACTTTATCTGCAATAATACCTGCTAGCAAACCATTTCCACAGGCAAAGTCAATTACATTATCATCTTTATTAAAATCTATATTTTCAATAACATTTTTCAGTCTTCCTGTATCCTCTTTATGATATTTTGAGACATAATCTTCTGTATAAATATCTTTAAGCTCTTCATCTGTTAGATTGATCATAATAAAACCTTTTTTGAAATGTATCTCTATATACTATGTGTATTATTTACCATTAGCAAGAAGAAAGATTGAGATCCATCCTAAATCTTCTCAATAGTTATCCTTCCCTTCTTCTTAACCTCTTCCATTCCCAATTGTCCACAGGCTGCTGCTATATCTTCACCCCTCGAAGCTCTAAGCACTACAGGGAAATCTTTATTGTTAAACATCTTCATAAAGTTGGAGACTCTATTATTGGAGGAACATCTATATTTTGAATCAGGACTATTGTGGAACTTTATCAGATTGAGTTTCGATGGAAGTTTTGAGAGTAGCTCTTTTAATCTGTCTGCGTCATCTCTCCTATCTGTTACTCCATCAATTAAGATATATTCAAATACTACTCTTCTCTTTGATTTTTTGCAATAGAGAGCTAAGGAATCCAAAACCTCTTCAATAGAGTATCTATTGTTAATAGGCATAAGGGAGCTTCTTATATCATCAAACGGGGAGTGAAGAGAAAGGGCTAATCTATATCTAATATCCTCATCTGTATATCTCTTTATCCCGTCAACCTTACCAACTGTAGATATTGTTATCTTCCTGGCTCCAATAGCAAGACCATTATCATCAGATAAAATATTTGCACTCTTAATAACATTATCGTAGTTATCAAAAGGTTCTCCCATACCCATATATACTACATTGGAGATTCGTCTTTTAGATCTTAACTGCATAGAGATAACTTGAAGTACAATCTCTCCGGCTGTTAAATTTCTGGTAAATCCCATTTTACCCGTTGTACAGAAATCACATCTAAACTTACACCCTACTTGAGATGATATACATACTGTAACCCTCTCCTTTTCGGGAATCATTACAGATTCTACAAGATTCCCATCAGAAAGTTTCCATAAAAACTTTTCTGTTCCATCACTACTTTTATGGTGTTCGTGAAGCTCAAGAGGAGAGAAATCAATCTCGCTACTAATAATAGCCCTCAGCTTTTTTGAAAGATCTGACATATTCTCAACATTGGTTTCCATCTTTCTGTAGAACCATTGCCACACCTGTTTAGCATTAAACTTTTTTGCTCCCTTTGAAATAAGGAAATCCATTAGCTCGTTTAGTGTATATTCTGTAATTTTTTTCATTATTTTTCCATATCCAAAATAGATCCTAAAAAGAAAAGCCCTGTTAAGGTACAGGGCTTTAAAATTGAATATTGTTAAAGGAGGATTACTCTTCAGTTGCTTCCTCTTCAGCTTCAACAACAACCTTTATGTTAATATCAACTTCAGGGTGGATTTTGTAAGGAACTTCAAACTCACCAATCTCTTTAATATTATCATCAAGTTTAAGTTTTTTCTTGTCAAGCTCAATACCAACCTTTGCAACTTCATCTACAATATTTTGAGAAGTTACAGAACCAAAAAGTTTTCCCTCTTCTCCTGATTTTACCTTTAGAGTAAATACTTTACCCTCTAAAGCTGCTTGAACAGAGATAGCACCTTTTCTTAGCTTTTCAGCTATCCTCTTTGTACTTTTCTCTTCCTCTTTATATACATTTATAAAAGAATCTGTTGCAGGGAATGCAATACCTTGAGGAATAAGATAGTTTCTTGCGAATCCATCTTTTACTTCAATAATCTCTCCGGCTTTACCTTTCCCTTGTAGATCTTCTCTAAGAATAATCTGCATAATATATCTCCGATACCTTTTTTATCTTGCTGTTGAATCTACGAATGGTAAAAGTGCTAACAATCTTGCTCTCTTAATTGCTCTCGCAAGAAGTCTTTGGTGTTTAGCACAAACACCGGAAGTTCTCTTAGGAATAATCTTACCTTGCTCAGTAGTAAATTTAGAAAGCTTCTTGTCATCTTTGTAATCTATATAAACTACACTCTCTTCGCAGAATCTACAGATTCTTTTCTTCTTTTCGTTCTTTTTTCTTCTGTTATTTCTTTTGTACTCCATAATAAAACCCCTCTACGCTTTTTTATCAGCTTTTGATTCAGAAGCTTTTACTGAAGCCTTTGAATCTTTTTCTCTTTGTATCTCAGCTTTCTTTTCTGTAAGAAGAGTTAAGTGTCTCATTACATTTGCATTTAAGATAAAATCTTTCTCAAGCTGAGCCGGTAGATCTGCACTTGCCAGATATCTGTAGTGTACATAGTATCCGGTTGGTTTTTTCTGGATAAGGTAAGCAAGTCTTTTCTTACCCCACTTTTCAGTTTCAATGATCTCACCATTTGCTGTGATCATCTCTTCATACTTTTTAACAGTAGCATCAATCTTCGCCTGATCAATAGTCGGATCGATAATTACGGTTGTTTCATACTTTTTCATTTAAACTCCTTCTTTTGGTCTTATTCGGCACAAGTACTTTTTACTTGCACAAGATTCACCGAATCGCAATTATACTAAAAAGACATCAAAAAGTCAATTGAAATTTTATAACTAATCTCATCCGAAGTTTGAAAACTAACCGTATCGTATTATATTATGAAAGTGTCAATAGTGTTAAATGAGAAAGAGATTAAAAGATTGAGATAATAATTATGAAAATCATAATATCCCCCAGTAAAACAAGATATTTTAACAATAGTAGTAACCTAAAAAAAACTACTCCACTTTTCAATGATAAAGCAGAATCCCTTTCAAATATTATTAAAGGTTTTGAGAAAACTCAATTAGCAAAAATTATGAAGATAAAAGGGGAGATTTTAGATAGAACATATGAGGAGTATAAAGAGTTTTCACAGGCTAAAAGCTATCCTGCTATTGAATCCTATACAGGAACTGTTTATAAAGAGATAAAGTTTAACGATTATAACGATGATCAACTTATCTACTTAGAGAATAATCTTAAAATTATGAGTGCTCTTTATGGGGTTGTTTCTCCATTTGATGGGATAAAACCTTATAGGCTTGATATGAATATGAAGATTATGGAACAATCCTTATATAAATTTTGGGCAGATTACATTGGTAGAGAAAGTTTTACAGAAAAAGTTGATGAGCTTATAATAGATTTAGCATCATCTGAGTTTTCAAAGATGTTGAAGTTTGATAAGATTAGCATAGATTTTAAGCAATTTGTTGACGGGAAATATAAAAGTGTTGCTGTTTACTCCAAAATGGCTAGAGGTAAAATGACAAACTATCTTATTGAGAATATGGTTGAAAATATCGATGATATAAAAAAGTTTGATCTTGATGGTTATAGCTTTAATGAGGAGTTATCATCAGAGAGAAAATTTATATTTAGTAGATAAAAGATTGCTCATCTTATTCTATGCTATGAGGCTTTTAATCAATATATTGGGATATCTATGTCAAATCATAATAATATTGGGTCTACTATGTTTAAGGTAGTCTCTACTCTATCTATTGCAACCCTAATAGTTAATATCTATATATGGGGGTATCAGATTGGTTATAAGAAAAATAAACTTTACCAATACTACTCTCCGTCATATAACGAAATATATCAACATAGAGGAACAAATAAGATTGTTGGGTTAAACCTCATTGAGAAAGATCTACTGTCTATCGAACTATCTCAAAGCAAAGATTCTAAGGTGTGGAGTGTTGAGTCTAGCTCAAACTTCTATAAATCATCTGCTAAAAATCCTGAGATTAGGCTTTTAAAAGGTATTAATGAGTATAAAATTGGTTGTAGCAATAAAGATTTAAACTTCTCTATTAAGATTGAATATACTCCAAGTGATATTTATGAGAGAGCAGATAATAATATAGGGGATAGCTATCAGCTTATATACTCCTCAATACCTGTAGATAGATTTGAAAGAGGGGAGATCTCTAGCTTTATAATTGATGATTTGCTAGACAGTGAAAAAAATATTGTTAAAAATATCCTAAAAAGTGAGATACTAATCTCTAAAGATGAAACCTCTCTAAAAAAGGTTAGAAAGATCTTTAGTTTCCTCATGGATAAGCTCTATAAAAATAGAGGTATCCCAAACTCCGATATTCAATACCTATCCCCTTATAATCAATACAAGACTGTAGTGGAGGATGGAGAAGAGATTTGGTGCTCATCTTTTGCAACAATCTATAATAGTTTTGCAAATTGTGCAGGGGTTCCTACAAGAATCGTTTCATCATTTGGTATGTTTGATGGTTTCTATCTGAGTTCTCATGCTTTTAATGAATCCTATATAAAGGAGTTGGATAGATGGATCTTTGTAGATCTTCACTCAAATAAGATCTATGTCAGAAATAGTGATGGAGAACCCCTAAATAGCGTTGATCTATTCCACTTAGTACAATCAAAAAGTTATGATTCTTTAGTTTGTGATACCTATCAAGATGGAAATATTATAACCACTTCCTACCCTAAATTAAACAGTTCAGAGGTTAATTATTTAACAAAAGATGGATCTCTTCTATTTTTGAAGAGGAACTTTATAAACAATAAAAGATATCAGAGAGTAAACGAAGCACTTAAAACGGTGTTAAATCCAAACTATCTATACTCAAAAAATAGTGGAGGATTTTACTACTATCTAACCATTATATTTTTCTATCTTCAAATTGTATTGGCTATGATGTTACTTCTCTTTTGGGGGTGGAAAAGAAGGAGGTAGTGTTATTTAATTAACCTGAGTTCGATATAAAAATAAGAGCCTACCTTATGTAACCTGAGTTCGACATAATCTATTATAATAATACAGGCTGATACACCTCTTCTCCTATTGAACTTAGATTTAACGAAGGTTTCTTTGAAAAATATGAATATGAAATTAATCCTGAGACTAGGTTTGCGAAGAAATTTGCAATGGATCTATACCTTGAATGCTCTATCTGATATATATTTTTTCCTGTCTTCCGAATAAGAAAGATCTCAAAAAAATAACTTCCCAATAATATGTAAGATAGTGATTTTTAGATTTGCTTTTGGGTGTTAAAATACTACTTTTAGCCTGATTTCGACATGAAAAAGAGTATCTTAT